>RZZM01000643.1 GCA_009929845.1 Spartobacteria bacterium | reverse complement strand
GTGTTGAGCAACGGAAATGGGCTAAAAGCCATGGTCGCAATTCGGTCAGCAGCACGGGGGGACGGCGATTTTTTAGGGTTTTCTTTCAGGCACTACTTAGCCGACAGCAACAATCGCTGCATTGCCTCCCCTGCACTGTCACGACTCAGGGCAGAATAGGAGAAAAGCTACAAAGGCTGACGCGCTGCGACACCCATTCACGCGGCTATGTCGTCACCTAACGATTCGACGATGAGGCGCCAATGAATGATGGACCACAAAACCGGTTGCGCATAGGGCGGAACGGAGCCATCCTTTCGGGACTGGCTCCGGGACTGCTTGCGGGACTGACTGCATTGCTTTGTCTGTTCTCCGGGGCCGCATTGGCCTTACAGCCGGAGGAGCCGGAAGGCATTGAGGAACCGGCCCTCGCAGAACCGCTGACGACGGCGGATCGACCCTTCTGGAACAATGCCTCGGCAGGCTACTTCTTTCGCACTGCCTATTTCAGTCGCTCGAGCCATGGCGATGAGCCGGGGCTACCCGAGTTCAATCAACGCGGCGCCGGTGTCGGCGGCTGGCTCTACGGCACCTCGGGAAGGCTTGCGAACCTGCTGTCCTTTGGCGGCTCTCTCTACTTCACACTCCCGCTCGATGCCCCTGAAGAGCATCCCTACAACTTTATCCTCCGCGACCCGAACCAGGACGGCTACAGCGTACTCGCCGAGGCCTATGCCAAGCTGAGCTATGAGGATAGCCACCAGGAGCATGCGCTGGTGATCGGTCGCCAGTCGATCAATAACCAGTGGTTCATGACCGATGTCTACCGCTTTTTCAATAAGCTCGACCAGAGCATGATTGGTCGTCGCGACATCCGCGGCATGCATCCCATCACCTACGAGGCAGTCACTCTCAACGGCAGGCTGCTCAAGGGTTCACTTCGCTATCATGCCGGTTATGTGACCGACATGAAGCAGGTCAATGATATCGAATTCCGCAACCTCTATCAGGGCGTCTACCAGCTATTGACTTGGCCGTCCGAGGCCAAGCAGGGCGAGACCGACGGCATGGCCTACGTCCAGGTCAACTGGAAGCCCGGCCCGGATACCATGATCTCGGCCTCCTACCACATGGTCGACGACCTGCTGAACATGGGCTACTTGGATCTCGATCACGTCTTCCGCTTCGATGACCGGAAGTATTTCCGTGTCGGCACCCAGTGGATGCATCAGAATTCCAACGGCGATAGCCTGGTCGCGGGTATCAATGGTCAGCCGGGGCGCGGATTCAGCACCAACTACGGCGGCATCTACCTCGAAGGCCGCCCCTTTCCCTGGTGGATCCCCTATGGGATGGCCGGCATCACCAGCGAACGCGCGCAGATTCGCTCGCCTTATTCCATCGGTCCGTCCTATCTCGTTCAGCGGGTCGGCGAGAACTCGGCGGCCGGCGAGCATACTTGGATACTGGGTACGGTCATCGACTTCGGCCCCTGGGGGCTGAAGGATCTGTCCTTCGACATCACCTATGGCGAGCGCAGCAACCGCAACGTCGACGGCAGCCCGACGCTTCCCTTGGCGGACTGGAATGAGGCCGCCGCCGATCTGATCTATATCGGCTCTTCCGGATCTCATGGGGTTCAGTTATGATAAAAAACAATAACTTGAGGGCGGTGACTCGCTGAAACATCATTCGAGCGTTTTTTACTATGAC
>RZZM01000213.1 GCA_009929845.1 Spartobacteria bacterium | reverse complement strand
CCGTCGACCTCCCCCGGAGCCACACACACCAGCAACGCGCCGCTGGCCAGGGTCCGGAGCGGGTCCATGGCAAACCGTGTGCACAAATCCGCGGACTCCGGCAGCACCGGAATGTGTTCTTCATAGACCTCGATGCCCAGTCCGGCGGAACGGGCGAGTTCATACATGCCCATGCACAAGCCCCCCTCCGTCGGATCATGCATCGCATGCACCCTGGCATTCTCGCGCGCGATCCGCGCGTCTTTCACCACACTGATGCCCGGGTCCTTCAGAAATCGTCGCGCCACCTGCCAGCGTTCTTCCCCCAGGATATAGCGCGCTTCCGTCGCCCGCTCAATCGCCAGCAGGGCCGTGCCTTCAATGCACACGCCCTTGGTCAAAATCACCTTGTCGCCCACCCGCGCCGCGCCGCTCTTGACGATATCGGCCGGGTCCAGCGTGCCCAGCATCGTGCCGCAGACAATCGGACGGTTCAGCCCCGGCGTCACCTCGGTATGCCCCCCGAGCACCGTCACCTCCAGCTCATTGCAAGCCTCCATCATCTGGTTGCAAATCCGCACCGCCAAGTCGAGTTCCGCCTGCTCCGGCAGGAGCACGGTCGACAGGAACCAGCGCGGCGCCGCGCCGGTCGAAGCCACATCGTTCGCGTTGATGTGCACCGCGTACCAGCCGATCTCCTCGGAGGCAAACGTCACCGGGTCCGCCGCCGCCACCAGGCCCTGGTCGCCGACCAGCACCACCCCGGCATCCTCGCCGAAGCGCGGCCCCAGGATCACCGACGCATCCGCCGTTTCCATCCGCCCGAGCAACGGCATCAAATCTCTCTCACTAAGCTTTCCAAGACGCATACTGACACAACCATTCTTCTACATTCAGCGCTCATCCTACGCCCTTGCCCTCCGACACGCAAGACGCCTGACAAGAAACTTGCGCTTGGCAACCGTGCCCCGTTGCGCTATCACATCAGCCATGAAACTGGTTATCGCAACACGCAACAAACATAAACTGGAAGAAATCCGGGCGATCTTCACGGTCCCCGGCCTCGAAATTGTCAGCGCCTTTGATTATCCGGACATCCCGGAGGTCGAAGAGGACGGCGACACCTTCGAAGCCAACGCCATCAAAAAGGCGCTCGAAATCGCGCGCGCCACGGGCTGTCCGGCCCTCGCCGATGATTCCGGGCTGGAGGTCGAAGCCCTCGACAACCGCCCCGGCGTCTATTCCGCCCGCTATGCCGGCGAGCCCTGCGATCATGCCAGGAACAACGCCAAACTCCTCGAAGAACTCGCGGGCCAATCCGATCGGCGCGCCCGGTTCCGGTGTGTCATCGCCCTCGCCTTACCCGACGGACAAACCCGGACCGTCAGCGGCAGCGTGGAAGGCCACATCGCCCCCGCCCCGCGCGGCGCGCAAGGCTTCGGGTACGACCCGCTGTTCATCCCCGAAGGCCATACCCGGACCTTTGCCGAACTGGGCAACGACATCAAACACACCATTTCCCATCGCGGCCGCGCCCTGCGCAAAGCCATGACCGCCTGGTCCACCATCTTTGTACCCACAGATATGAGCTAAGCTTGCCGCCTCCCTTAAAGGCCGATGCAGGGCAGAGAATATTAAAATCGTTGTATTCCTGTGGATGCGCGGCTTGCCATCCGGGGATTGTCTGGTACACTTCTGTTTTGAAAGGGCGTGATATATGGAAACAAACAATACATGCAAAGGTGATCACACGGGGCATATCTGTGTGTTGGCCGGCCGTGATAAATTTGATGAAATCAAGGCGCTGACGCGCCACCCGAAGTACATTTGCTTCAATTGCGGACGGGTAGCCGACGCGGAGAAGAATCTGTGCAATCCCATGCCGCTGGATTAACGTGGACCATGAAAACATACAAGACAAAGGGTGTGGATGGAACGTATCCCGTGGCGGAAGTGGTTGCGGCATTACGGCGGTTGGCGGGAGACTGGAATTACGCAGTCAATACTATGACCTCAGCGGGTTGTGATTTAAATGGGTATATTGCCGGGTTGTCCAAAGCGGAGCACGACATCTCGCAGCTTATCGACCGGATCGAACACAACCGGCTGGACGAAGACAACGACGTCTTTTCCCGCTGAACCGCGCGCTGAATAAAAACCGTCTTTGGGTGTTGCCGTTACCCGTCCGCCATCTGGCGGGTGATGGTTTGCACGGATTCGGCCACCTGCTCCGCGATGGTATGGATATCCTCTTCGGACAGGCCGAGGAATTTCATGACGCGCGGGTCGGTTTCGTAGATGGCCTCCTCGCTGACCGCGCCGTAGCCCGATGACAGGGCAATGACATCCGCCATGTTGACCGCGAACGCCAGCGGGTCCGTATCCGAGCTGTAGGGGTCGTGGTGGTAAGTGACCGCCTGGGTGATGGCGGGAGGTATCCGCCACTTGTTGCACAATTCCGCCGCCATTTCCGCGTGGTCAAATCCAAGAAGTTCCCGTTCCTTGTCCAGGCTTACAAATCCGGACGCCATGCCGGCCGTGCCATCCTGCTTGCGTTTCAGGATATGGGCATCAAGGACCAGCTTTCCGACATCGTGCAGCAGGCCCGCGGAAAAGGCGTTGTTCTGCAGGCGTGGCCGCTTCTTGGCGATGATCAGCCGCGCGCCCGTGGCGACGGCCAACGAGTGTTCCCACAACGCGCCGGAGGGCAGGCCATAGCCTTCCAGGGTCTGGCCAAGCAGGTTCGAGGAGCCCGCCATGATGATCAGGTCGCCCAGTGTTTTATACCCCAGCAGCACAGAGGCATGCTCGACCGACGAGACCTTACCGCTGACACCGTAGTAAGCCGAGTTGGCCAGTTTCAGAATCTTCCCCACCAGGGCCTGGTCTTTTTCCAGTACGGCGCCCAGTTCCTTGATTCCGGATTTCGGGTCGCGGATCACCTCCTGCGCCTTGGTGACCACCTGGGGCATGGGGGGCAGGGTCAGCACTTCCTTCGAGAGCCTGGCCTTGAGTTCATCCCCCGACAGGGAGGCATGATGCTCCGCATGGGAAAGCGTGGAAATCGCCTCCTGTTCCTCCCGGAGGACCTCCGCCACGGACGGTTGTTCCCACACTTCATCCGAGCTCAGGTCCATGCTGACCGTATTTTTACACGCCCGGCATATAAAGCAGAGTTTCCTGGACTGCCGGGAAACCGAAATATTATACACTTTCAGACACTTTGAACAAACTGCACGCATACATCCTACCTGTTTATTGGGCCTGGTTATCAGTTTTCAGTTATCAGGGCAGCGTAACACGTACCCGGTGCAGATTGAAACGTGAAAGTGTATTGGTATCGGATAAAATCATGGCGGTGCCCGTGCCGGACTGGTTGACCTGGCCGGGGACATTGCTCCAGACCTCGCCCACCAAATCCTGCCCCTTTTGCAGGGAATAGACGCGTTGCGCCGAGGAAAGGAAGGTTACGTGATACGCCGGACGGTTGGTCACGGCGGTGATATGGAAGAATGAATTGCTCGCATGTGGATTGGTGTCGGCGATGTACTCGTCCACATTCAACACGCGGTCCCCGTCACTGTCAATGATCGCGTCCGCCGGATTCGTCGGGCTGAACTGATGGACGTATTCCCAGGGATCATACATGCCGTCCTGATCATAGTCGTCCGGGATGTGCGCCACCGCAAGGGCGAGGTCATTGGCCGCGTTGGTATCCACAAAACTGCTATTGGGCATCTGCAAGACCCGATTGGTCACATCGCCGACGCGGTTGCTGGCGATTTGCACGGAATATGACATGGTGGCCACGGTCCCGGACGGCAAGGCCCCGATGGAGGCAACGGGTCGGGTGGACCCGCTCATGGTAGCGTAAGGTCCGCTTGCCATGTATATATCATGAATTTCCTGCCCGCTCAGCGCGCGGTTAAAGATCATGGCTTCATCCAGTTTTCCATTAAAAAACTCATTGGTATAACTGGCGTGGCGTAGAGCGCCAACCGACCAAGGCGCATCGAGAATCACCGAACCAAGCGTGGCGGCCTGCGCGTGCGCCAGGGTTCCATTGTGATAGATACGCCAATAGTCGCCATCAAAAATTGCGGCCACATGGGTCCAGGCGCCGACATCGTCGGAGGCCGGCCGGTAGGAGACATATTCGGTGGCGCCCGATATAACGCCGATCAAGTACCGGCCCTGGAACAGGCCGAAATACAGGGCCGGATTTGATGGGAAATCCGCGCCATGCGCAAAGATGCTCTTGGCGTTGGTGTTGGCGGGTTGTATCCACGCGGCCAGGGTAATCTCGCCTTCAAAATTCAGGGCGTCTGGATTCCCCAGATCAATGAATCGGTCCACACCATTGGCCAGGCCGCCGTTGTACTTTCCGGTCGTGCTTGAATTCATGGAGTAGAGGTTCCGGAATATTCCGTGATTTGTATAGCCCGAGGTGTCGGCCAGGACGGTAAGGTTCGAAATGGGCGATTCATCCAGGTGCAGGCGCAGCACGTTGCCGGGCATGCGGCCCACGGGACTGGGCGTGGTCATGGATAATCCGATGGGCAGGCTGTCGGTGACCACCACCCCGGACGCGACCGGCGCGCTGAAGTTGGTCACGGCGATGGTATAGGTGACGGTCCCGCCGCAGTAAATGCCATTGGTCTGTGCGACCTTCGAGATGCCGACGTCCCCTTTCGCCCAGGTGTGCAGGCCGGTCCCGGTGGGAACATCCTCCCAGTCGCGGCACCGCAGTGGCGAATCGTACAGGTGCTCTTCCACCAGGCTGCCGCCCCGTCCGGTCAACAGGGTGGGGACAAACCGGTTCGGGTACGCGGTATGCGCGTCGGGGCGCATGGCCAGTTCGACAAAGTACACCTTGGATGTGCCGGCGGCCACCCAGAAATCGTTCTGGCCGTCCGGCAGCGAAATGAAAAGGGCGCTGTCGTTGAACGGGAAACTGACGGAAGGATAGTTGGCGGTCCATATCGCCGTATCCACCGCGGGGTCGAAAGTTCCGCTGCCGTCATCCAGGTAAATGATCACACGGTTGAACAGGTCGTCCATTTGCGCCGCAAGTAAGGGCGCGCCTTCATCACTTCCCAGGCGCATGGCCAGGGAGGCCCATTCCTGGTAGTTGGTCTGCGCGGCCCGCCCGCCGTGCGTGAGCGTCACTTTGAAGACCCCCGAGGAGGTCATACTTTCCACGCTGTCGGGCGCGATGGACGTGACCAGGAGGCTGTATTGCCCGCTTCGGTTCTGCCACCAGTCCAGGCGGTCGGCATTTATCGCGGTGGTGACCATATCCGCCATACCGTCCTGATCGATATCCATGAGGTGAAGGCAGGACGCCCCCGCATAGGCCGTACTGATGTCATGCCGCGTCCAGGTGGTGGCCATGCCGTCCACATTTTCCCACCAGCACAGGGTGTTGTCGGTGGCGGCCACGCCGGCCATATCCAGGTCGCCATCCTGGTCCAGGTCATACGCCTGCACATAGCGACAACCCGCGAAGCTGCTGTCGATGACCTGCCGGGTCCAGGAGGTCCCCTGCCCATCCATATTTTCCCACCAGCTTATCCCGGCGCTGCCATATGAGCACGCATAGATATCCATATCGCCGTCGCCGTCCATATCCGCGCCGTCCAGATACCACGCCGAGGTGAAATCTTCCTCGATAACGTGTTTGCTCCAGGACAGCCCCGTGCCGTCAAGATTCTGCCACCAGCAGATATCATTGCTGGGCGCGGTGTAGGAAACAGCGGCGATATCCATGCGTCCATCCCGGTTGATATCAAGGGGCTGCGCGCATAAGGGGGTGAGCATGACCGCGACATCGCGCCGGGTCCAGGCGGTTCCCGTCCCATCGGTATTCTGCCACCAGGCGATGAGGTTGGTCCACAGTCCGACGGCCACCACGTCCAGGTGTCCATCACGGTTCATATCGGCGCAGGCGGCAAAACTGGCGCCCGCCACATTGGTGGCCACGGGAATGGCCACCAGGTTAGTGCCCGTGCGGTCCGCGTTGGACCACCAGCGCACTTCCCCCTGGCTGAATGACGTCGCCAACACATCGTTGCGGCCGTCACGGTTGATATCCGCGACACGCAGGCTGCGCACCGACGTGAAGAGCCCCGAGGAAATGTCATGGTATGCCCACTCTTCGCCGTGTCCGTCGAGGTTCTCCGCCCACATGAGTTCGGGCGAGACCAACATAGCGCTGCCCACGACATCCACATCCCCGTCGCCGTCAAAATCAGCCGCCCGGCAGCTATAGGCATCCGTAAAATTGGTCCGCACCTCCCCTGCCGTGGTAAAGCCGCCGGTCTTTGTCATGGTCCGGTTGGGAAACCAACTCACCTTGTTTGCGCCCTCACCCGCCGCCAGATAGTCCGTGTTGCCATCCCCGTTCATATCCGCGGCGCCAATGCGTCGCACCCCCGAAAAGCTGAGGTCTACGCTGTATTCGGTCCACGCCCCGCCTCCTTCACTCAACGGGTTGTCATACCAGACCAGGTCGCCGGCGGCCTCTGACGCGCAAAGCACATCGATATCGCCGTCCCGGTCCAGGTCGCATGTGAAGACCTCGGAGGGGTCCATCATGGCGCTTGAATCGATATACGTGGCCTGCCAGTTAGTCCCGGACCCATCCACATTGATAAACGCCCGCACAATATCCGGTGTCTGCCCCGCGGCGACGATATCCGGCAGCCCGTCATTATTGATATCCGCGACCGACGCCGACTGAACGTAATTCAACGCGCTGCTTACAACATGTTCGACCCAATTGGTCCCGTTGCCGTTGACATTTTCAAACCAGGAAACGGTGGCCTTGCTGCGGGACGTACCCACAATATCCATATCGCCATCCCGATCGATATCCGCGGCGTCCAGCGAGGTCGGGCTGCTGAACCCCGTTGTCACCATGGTTGATGTCCAATTGAGTCCCGAGCCATCCACGTTAAGCCACACATCAATGCGGCCCGCCGAATAATTATACGCGATGACATCCTGATGACTGTCGCCATCCATATCCGCCACACATAAATCATAGCCTTCTGCCCAGTTGGTGGTGACATAATGCGGCACCCAGTTGCTCCCGGTGCCGTCCACATTCTCACTCCAGAAGATGGTCTTGCTGCCCGGCACAATCGCGACGCTGTCCAGGTCGCCGTCCCCATCCATATCCGCCAAACGTACATTCTGTGGGGCATTGGTCCAAACCGATATTCCGGTCCAATTGGTCCCCGAACCATCCACGCTCAGCCAGCAGGCAATAGAATTGGAAAGCATACTGATCGAAGCGCCCAGCAGGTCCATGTACCCGTCATTATTGATGTCCCCCGCAGCCATGCTGCGCGCATTGTTCAGAGCAATATCACATCTGGGTCCAAACGGAATCTTTCCCGCCATCGCGCTGCCCGCGGCCGCGACCAAAAATACCAGTATGCCTATTTTTTTCATTGACTGTCCTCACACTATCTCGTTTTCACATCCCAGATTAACGCCGCCTTTGTAAGTTACCCTCAAAAACCCTGAAGGTGAAGAACAAAACCCGCTCATTTTTCGCAAAAACCGCTCAACGCCCCTGGACCAGGCGGTGCAGGCATTCGCGGAGGCCTCCCGCCCCGGCACCTTCAAGGGCGCCTGATGGATGGCTGAAATTCTTCTCGTGTCTATAGTGTTGCCTGTTGGGGGAGGATTTGAGACACTGTGGACTTAATAGGAATCCGAAAGAAAGAAAAATGCGTAAAAATACACTGATAATTGTAGTGCTGATGATGTGGGCGGCGCGGGCGCCGGGTGTGGAAAATATTCCGATTGACGGCTATGCGGCCATGGTGAATGACCGGGTCATAACCGTGGGCGATGTCCTGATGCAGCTTCAGCCCGTCGAGCTGCAGTTGCGGGAACTGTATGAAGGCATTGAGCTTGAAAAGAAGCTGGAAGAGGCCTACGCCGATGCCCGGCAGAACCTGATTGAGCGGGCGCTGATCCTGGAGGAATTCAAAAAATCGGGAAAGGAAAATCTGATGAAAATAAATCTGGCGATATCAGTTTTAACGGGGATTTTATTGGGGTTCATCGTCAATTCCGAGTCGGCGACGGTTGTTCGTGATTCAAAGCCGGCGGCGAAAATTTATCACGCTCCTCTTTCTCAGGATGCCCAGTGGCCGGGAACAAAGGGTTTGGCAAAGCTTGATATTCCGGAAATGGATGCTCTCGCGCTGGCTATGTCAATCGCCGACCTGAATTATCATATCAAGGAGATGAGCGGGGCTGAGCTCGAAGTTGTGGTC
>RZZM01000212.1 GCA_009929845.1 Spartobacteria bacterium | reverse complement strand
GTTCTTTTGTCGCTTTCATCCAGAACATATATCAATTTGCATCCTCATTATCACCATCATTTATCCACATCTCTCCATGAAATTTGCACAAGAGCCCATTTTTTCCAATCATTGGAAACTTTTCCAGCAATTTTTCCAATCATTGGAAATTTTCACGGCAATTTTTCCAATCATTGGAAAAATTGTTTTCTGGATCCAAAACCTAATCACCTACCACCTAACCACCTACCACCTAATCCCCCGCCGCCAGGCCACTCCCGCAAAAAATCTTTTTTTAGATTTTCTTTTCCGGCGCGCCGACTGTATACTCTGCGTTCATGATACCGCAATGGATTATTGAAAAGAAGCGTGACGGCCAGGCGCTGACGGAAGATGAAATCAGATTCTTCATCACCGGGTTCACGGAGGGGACGATCCCGGACTACCAGATGGCGGCCATGGCCATGGCGGTTTACTTCCAGGGCATGACCGCGGAAGAGACGGCCATCCTTACCGATGTAATGATGCACTCCGGCGATGTGGTCGACACGTCCTCGATCCGCCTCCCCAAAGTCGACAAGCATTCAACGGGCGGCATCGGCGACAAGGTGTCGCTCGTCCTGGCGCCCCTGGTGGCCTGTTGCGGCGTGGCGGTGCCCATGATCTCCGGGCGGGGTCTCGGCATTACCGGCGGTACCCTCGATAAACTTGAATCCATCCCCGGCTATCGCACCGACCTCAGCGACGAGGAGTTTCTCCGGGTCGTCAATACCTGCGGATGCTCGATATCCGGCCAGACCGGGCAACTGGCGCCCGCGGACAAAAAACTCTATGCCCTGCGTGATGTCACCGGCACCGTCCCCTCTATCCCCCTGATCACCGCCAGTATCATGAGCAAAAAACTGGCGGCCGGCATCGACGCGCTCGTGCTGGATGTCAAGTGGGGCCGGGGCGCGTTCATGAAAACGCGTGACGACGCCAGGACCCTCGCCCAAAGCATGGTCCACGTCGGTCAACAGATGGGCAAAGGCGCCGCGGCGCTCATCACCGACATGAACCAACCGCTGGGATACACCGCCGGCAACGCCCTTGAAATCCGCGAGACCATTGATGCGCTCGCCGGCAACGGCCCCCCGGACCTGATGGAAGTGACCCTGACGCTGTGCGCCCATATGCTGCTGCTGACCCACAAGGTCTCGTCCATCGTGGAAGCCTTTGACATGCTGGAGAAAAAAATCTCCTCCGGCGAGGCCCTGGAGAAATTCAAGCAGATGGTCGAACTGCACGGGGGCGACCCGTCGGTGATCGACCTTCCGGAAAAACTGCCCACGGCGGCCATCACACGCGCCGTACCCGCGCCTTCGGACGGATACATCGCCGGCGTGGATGCCGAAGGCATCGGCAAGGCCTGCCTGGTGATGGGCGCGGGCCGGCAGCGGACGGATGACGATGTCGATTTTGCCGTCGGCACTTCCGCCCTGGTCAAAGTCGGCCAGGCCGTCGAAAAGGGCCAGCCGCTGGTCGTGCTGCACGCCAATGATGAGACCTCTCTGGCACAGGCTGAGGAACTGGCGGCGGCGGCCTTTGAACTCTCGGAAAACAAGGTTAAGACCCCGGACCTTATCCTGGAAACGCTGGAAGGGTAGCTGGAAACATGTGAGATTGAACGAGGGCCATGGGTTCAGGGTTCAGTCAAAGAAAAAGAGACGATGCAAGGAATACCAAATATGGATTATGAAATATTGGACGAGGCCGTTGCGCATATACAACAGCAATGGCCGGACGCCGCGCCTGCCTGCGGATTGATTCTCGGCTCGGGCTGGAGCGATGTCGCCGAAGCCTTCGAAATCAAGGATACCATGACCTATATCAGCATTCCCGGCCTGGGCGCGCCGGGCGTGGCCGGCCATTCCGGACGGCTGGTCTGGTGCGAACACGCCGGCGTCGAAACCTTTGTGTTTCAGGGGCGGAGACACTGGTACGAGGGCGTGGGATGGACGCCGATTGCCCTGCCGGTATACGCGCTGAAAAAGCTGGGGGCAGGGACAGTGGTCGCCACCAATGCCGCCGGGGGTATCCGCAAGGACCTCAAACCGGGCGATTTGATGATCCTGCGCGACCACATCAACCACATGGGCAGCCACCCGCTCATCGGGCCCCACAATGAGACCTGGGGAACCCGGTTTGCCGACCAGACCTACCTCTACAACCCCGCCCTGCGGGCGCTCCTGCACAAGGCCGCGGATCAGTGCGGCGTGGACGTGACCGAGGGCGTCTATCTGGCGGGCTCGGGACCGACCTATGAGACCCCCGCGGAAGTCCGGGCCTGTCAGGCTATGGGCGCCGACGCGGTGGGCATGTCGACCGTTCCGGAAGCCACGCTGGCCAACGCGGCCGGCCTGCGGGTGGTCGGCGTTTCCTGCATCACCAATTTTGCCGCGGGCATTCTCGATCAACCCTTGACCCACAAGGAAGTCACCGCCGCCACGCAGGTGGCCATGCCCCGCATGAAAACATTATTACTCGAATTCTGGAAACTGCTTGCAGACGCTGAATGCTGAACAGCGCGAACGAAAGGAGCGTATCATGGACTTCAAATATGTCGGCAAAGACATTCCCCGTCCGGATGCCGTCAAGAAAACCACGGGCAAATCTATCTTCCTGGACGACATCAAACTGCCCGGTATGCTGCATGCGGCGATCCTCCGTCCAGCGTATGCCCACGCCAGAATCCTGTCCATTGACACCTCCGAAGCCGAGGCCTGCGAAGGCGTCGTCAAGGTCGTCACCGGCCAGGGCTGCACCATCCAGCACGGCGAGAATATCCGCGACCTCACCCCCATGGCCGTGGACAAAGTGCGCTATATCGGCGAACCGGTCGCCGCGGTCATCGCCGAAAACCTGTACCAGGCCAAGCAGGCGCTGAAAAAAATCCAGGTCGAATACGAGCCCCTCCCGGTTTATGTCAACGCGCTGGACGCGATGAAGGAGGACGCCTGT
Source organism: Spartobacteria bacterium (assembly GCA_009929845.1). Classification (GTDB taxonomy): domain Bacteria; phylum Verrucomicrobiota; class Kiritimatiellia; order RZYC01; family RZYC01; genus RZZM01. Next base: position 5,296 of record RZZM01000212.1, on the reverse strand, counting down.
CTCATTCACGAAAACAGCGGCGATTACTGGCACCTTCCCGGTGTGGGCCCGGTGGGCGGCACCAACATCGCCAATCACTACCATCTCCGCAAGGGCGATATCGAAAAGGGATGGCAGGAGGCGGAAGTGACCGTGGAAGGCGAGTTTGTCTATCCGTTCGGCTCTTCCGCGGCGCTCGAACCGCACGGGGCGATCGGCTGGTTCCATGAAGACGACACCATCGAAATGTGGTCGTCCTCGATCTGTCCGTTTGTGATCCGCGAAGACATTGCCCACACCTACCACCTGCCGGTCTCGGATGTGCGGGTGCACATCCCGGAACTGGGCGGGTGCTTCGGTTACAAATCGGATATCACCTGCGAACAAACCGTGGCCTACATCGCCAGCTTTGTGCCAGGCCGTCCCGTCAAATGGGTCGCGTCACGCAAAGAGGATTTCCTGAGCACCCTCATCGGACACGGCTTCGTCACCCGCCTGAAACTCGGCGCAACGAAGGAAGGGAAACTCACCGCTCTCGAAAGCAACATCTATCACGCGACCGGCGGCTACTCCGACACCGGACTGCATATATGCATCGCGGGCGGACACAATGTCGCCGGGGCTTACGAATTCCCCAACAGCGACCAACACGCCTACCTGGTATACACCAACACCCCGCCCATCGGCGCCTACCGGGGCTACGGGCACCAGGAAGTCCAGTTGGGCCTCGAGCGCCTGATGGATATCCTGGCCCGGAAACTGGACATGGACCCGTTCAAGCTGCGCGAAATCAATTACCTCGGCGCCGGCAAGGTGACGGTACTCGGGGAGCGACTGAACGAAAAGCATGGGAATGTCAGCCAGTGCGCAGAACGTGTCCGGGAAGCCATCTTCACCGGCAAAAAACCCGATGAGGATGAAAACTATTATTACGGTCGCGGGTTTTCGGCCCTTATGAAAACCCCCAAGGGCGCCCCGTTCTCCTCGAAGGGGTGCTACCTGAAATTCAATTGCGACGGCAGCGTATGCGTGAACATGGGCGGCGCGGAAGTGGGCCAGGGATTGCGCACTGTGGTACAGCAGGTCGTCGGCGAAACCCTGAAAATCGACCCTTCACGCGTCAGCGTGTATACCGAAATCGACACCCAGTTCTCGCCGTGGGAATGGCAGACGATCGGCTCGATGTTCACCATGCAGGGCGGACGCTCCGCCTGGAAGGCCTCGCTTCGAGCCATCGAAATGCTCAAGCAAACCGCCTCCCAGGCGCTGCGCTGCGATATCGATATGCTTGATTACGACGGCGAGTTTGTCTTTTTGAAAAGCGACCCGACCGTGCGGGTCGAGGTGACCCGCCTCTGCCGCGGCTACATGTATGAAAACGGGATGACCGTCGGCGAGGTCGTCCAGACCACCGCCGACACCCGCCTGCCCCGCTACTCCAACCCCGATGAAAACGGCCAGGGCACCATGGGCGTCACCCACACCTTCGGCGCCCAGGGCTGCGAAATACGCATTTGCAAAAAGACCGGAAATATCCGCGTCGACCACATCGCCTCGGCCTTTGATGTAGGGCGCGTGATCAATCCAAAACAGATTCGCGGACAGGTACTCGGGGGGGTCATGATGGCCCTCGGCGCCACGTTGTGCGAAAAGCTCCGGTTTGATGAAAACGGGCGTTGCGCGAATCCGCATTTCGGTAAATATCGCTTCCCGACCATTAAGGACGCCCCCCTGAAGCAGACCGTGGAGTTCGTGGAAACGCCCGGGGAAATCGGGCCGTTCGGAGCGCGCGGCATCGGCGAGCACCCGGTGATCGGCGTCGCCCCGGCCATCCTGAATGCCATCCACGACGCCATCGGCGTTGAGTTCTACGAGATTCCGGTGATGCCGGAACAGATACTGGAAGCGTTGGCCGCAAAACAACAAAAGTAACGGACGCAGGAGATTTTGCCATGGCTGAAAAAATCACATGTACGGTAAACGGAGTGAAACGAACCCTTGAACTTGATGGCTGGGAAAAGCTGCTGGACGTGCTGCGCGAGAAGCTTGATCTGACCGGGACCAAACGCGGGTGCGACGACCGCACCTGCGGCGCCTGCACGGTGGTGGTTGACGGCGAAGCCGTGCACAGTTGCACGTTCCCGGCCAGGAAAGCCGACGGGAAAACGATCATCACTATCGAAGGCCTCTCCCGCGGCAAGGAACTCCACCCCATCCAGCGGGCCCTCATCGAAGCGGGCGCCGTCCAGTGCGGCTTCTGCACCCCCGGTATTGTCATGGAGCTTTATGCCTTGTACACCCGCAATCCGGAGGCCCCGGAAGCGGAAATCATGGACGCGCTGGAACGGCACCTCTGTCGGTGTACTGGATATGAAGCAATACGTGAAGGCGCGCTGCTCGCGCAGAAATATATGCGGAAATAAGGAAAGGAAGACACATCATGGCCTATGATCTGATTATTCGTAACGCGCAACTCCGTCGCAAAAAAGGGACCGTCGATATCGCCGTCGAAAAGGGCGTCATCGCCCAGATCGCCAAAAAAATCACCGGACGCGCCGGCAAGACCATCGACGCCAAAGGCAACCTGGTCACCGAATCATTTGTGAACACCCACCTGCACCTCTGCAAGGTCTACACCACCCAAATGCTCGACTCGAAGGCCCTTGAAGCCTATCACGGCGGGGACATGGGCGCCGCCATGACCGCCATCGAACAGGCCGCGCGCGTGAAGGCCAACTACAACGAAAAATGGATCATCCAGAACGTCCGCAACGCCCTCAAACGCGCCGCCGTCTACGGCAACACCCACATCCGCGCCTTTGCCGATGTGGATTCCAAGGCCAAACTCATCGGACTGAAGGCCCTGCTCAAGGCCCGTGACGAATTCAAAGGCATCGTCGATGTCCAGGTCGTGGCCTTCCCACAGGATGGCGTCGTACGCGAACCGGGCACGGCCGACCTGATCAAGGAAGCCATGGACCTCGGCGCCGACGTGGTCGGCGGCATCCCCTGGATCGAATTTACCGACGCGGATGAATGGTCGCACATCAACCAGATGATGGAAATCGCCAAGACCTATGACGCCGACATCTCCATGCTCGTCGACGACGCCGGCGACGCCGGCCTGCGCACCCTCGAAATGCTCACCGTGCGCACGCTCGAAGAAGGCCGCATCGGCCGCTCGCTCGCCCACCACGCCCGCGCCATGGCCCTCTACCCCATGCCCTATTTCATGAAACTTGTCGCCTTGTTGAAACAGGCCAAAATGGGCGTCGTCAGCGACCCCCATACCGGCCCCCTCCATGCCCGCGTCAAGGAACTGCTCGCCGAAGGCTCGCTGGTTTGCCTCGGACAGGACGACATCGCCGACGCCTACTATCCGTTCGGCCAGAACCACATGCTGGAAGTCGGCTTTTTGAATGTCCATCTCCTGTGGATGACCACCTTCCCGGAAATGGAACAGATCTACGACATGATCACCGTCAACGCCGCCCGCTGCATCAACCTCAAGAACTTCGCCATCAAGAAAGGCGCCCCCGCGCACCTCGTCGTGCTCGACGCCCCTTCCGTATACGAAGCCCTCTGGTACCACAAAGCGCCCCTGCACGTCGTCAGCCACGGCAAGCTCATCGACAAAGACGCCATGCGCGTATAAAAAAAACGGGCGTTTTCTAATAAAGACCCAAGTTCACGCCCGAAAAAGGGCGCGAACACGGCACTATATGACACAATATAAGTACGACATTATATTTTCCTTGACTTTATATTGTTGCACACAGATGTCCGATCGGACATCTGTGTGCAACAAATTGTGTTTTGCTGACCGCGATTGCCAATATTATCAACATGTTCTATTTCGCTAGAATGCGATAGGTTCGGGTCTCAACCGCAATCACGGATTCCGTAGCCGATATCTTCGCCCCGACGCCCAGCACGTTTGTCAACCCTGGCAGAGGATTCCATGCCATTGGTGATCACGGGCTCGTTGCGCATCTCAAGGGCCTTGAAATCGATGGGCGGAAATCGGTCCACAAAGCAATCGCGCTCCCCGCCTGCAAAGGTCGTCTGAATCTCCGCGTAGACCGGGAAGCTGGTCACGCTTTCGGTCACTCCTCGCACTGGTACCCCGGACAGGGATCGAACCTGCGACCTATGGATTAGGAATCCATCGCTCTGTCCTACTGAGCTACCGGGGCGCCATGTATGCTGTTTTATGTATGAAAGGTCAGGCCGTTTAGCAAGATGTTTATCTTCATGGTGACAAAATCTATTTGATGCTGTAGGATGCATCAAATAGTCAGATTTCCGTAAAGGTGAAAAATGGTGCGATTTAAAATACAGGCATGGCATAAGCTTTGGCTCAGCCTGAGTTTTATCGCATTGTTCGCGGTGATCATTATTCCTCCGTTCCAGGTCAAGGAAGAGGTAAGCGATTACTGGGAAGGCAAATACGACCAGGAGGATTCCTTTTTCCAGCGGACCATGCAGTCCATCCGCAGTCTGCGCAATTACAGCCTGCGCGATGTGGAGCGGGAAAAAGAAGCGCACGAAACGCGCAAGCACGATTTGAGTCGCCAACGCCTGCATAACAGCGAGCGGCAGCAACTCCTCCTGCTGAAGCACCGCTATACCATCTGGATATCTTATTGGGTCGCCTTTACGATCTTTATGTTTCTGTTTTGCTGGGGAGGCACGCGCCTGGGCGAAAAGCACAAGGCGAAGGGATCGCCCACAGGCACATCATGAATGACCAGCCGTATGGCGATTGCCGCCTGTGCCCGCGCAACTGCGGCGTGGACCGGACCCGGGGGGCGACAGGGTTTTGCGGGGAAACCGCCACCCTTCGCATCGCCTCCATCGGACCGCATTTCGGCGAGGAACCGTCCTTCAGCGGCACACGGGGCTCCGGCACGGTGTTCTTTACCGGCTGCTCAACACGCTGCTTCTTTTGCCAGAATTACCAGATATCCCAACAGGGGATGGGCAAGCCCTATACCATGGAGGCATTCATTGAGGCCTGCCGGAACATGGTCGCGCAAGGGGTACACAACATCAACTTTGTCACGCCGGATCACTTCTGGCCCCACATTGAAGCCCTCTGCGCGGCATTGCGCGACGAAGGGGTGACCGTGCCCTTTCTGCTGAATGGTTCGGGGTACCACCGGCCAGACAGGATCGACGCCTATGCGGCCTTGGTCGATATCTTCATGCCGGATTTCAAGTTTGCGGACCGCGCCCTGGCCGCCACCTGTATGCAGGATGAAAACTATCCCGCCATCGCCCTGGAGTCGCTGCGCAGGATGGTGGACCTGAAAGG
>RZZM01000642.1 GCA_009929845.1 Spartobacteria bacterium | reverse complement strand
ATGTTTTGCACCGAAAATGCCGGAAAAACAGACGATTTCAGTAAAAAAAGCCGAAAATCGACCATTTTTTCGCTGAAAAACCGTAAAAATGGCCATTTTTGGCCGTTTTTGACCGATTTCTGTCGGGTTTTGCGCTGTTGTGCGCACGCGGACTCGGCATGTGGCTCGCCGTGCGCGGCAGGCTAAAGCCTGGACAACGAACGGCCAGGCTGACGCCTGAACAACGAACGGCCAGCGATATCTTGGTGTCACTTCAACTTCCTCGATGTGAGGCGTTCTGAACGAGTTGTTTTTTGCCGTGCTCAGTCGGCTATCGACCTACCCCTGCATTATCATTTTCATGTCACGATCGTGACATGAAAATGATAATGCAGGGAGTAAGCGGATAAGCTGGAAGCGGGCAAGACCTATACCGTTAAGGCCGTATTAAAGGGGTAAAGTGTGCACTTTTTGAAATTTCTTTGGAGTTACCAGGGTTCAGGTGTCACCAAGGCTTTTCGACTACCTACCACCTAATCCGCTTCCCCGCTCCCACCTAATCACCTCCTCAAAGGTCTACAACTGCACGCGCCGGGCGTTTTTTTTGAGGCGTTTGAGGCGGCCGGACATGGCGACGCGCTTTACCTGCGACATACGGTCGACAAGCAGGATGCCGTTGAGGTGATCCATTTCGTGCTGGATAGCGCGCGCGAGCAGCGCCCTGGCCTTCAGTTCGCAGACCTTTCCTTCGCGGTCCAGGTAGCGGACAAGGACCTCACCGGGCCGGGAGACGGCCGCATAGATGCCCGGAAAACTCAGGCACCCTTCTTCACGGGACTCGAACTTCTCGGAGGCCGAGATAATCTCCGGATTGATCAGTACAACGGGCATGGTCACGTCTGGATTGTTTTCGACGCCGTTGCCGTCCACATCCAGATCTTTGGGGACATCCACGATACACACCGCCTCGGTCCTGCCGACCTGCTCCGCCGCCAGCCCCAGGCCGTTTTCGGCGTACATATCCTTAAGCATCTGGTCGACCATGGCCCTGATTTCGTTTGTAACCTCTTCCACGGCAACGGCTTTCTGCCGCAAAACCGGATCGCCATAAATTCGTATATTATTTGTCATATTTTTTATCCTTCATAGCGAGTATACATTTCCATGCATGATATTCAACACTACATCTTGCCGTTTTTTAAAAGTTGTCGTAGAGTGTGCCGCATGAAAGGTACATTGATAGTCATACCAACATACAATGAGTGTGAGAATGTCCGCGGCATCGCAGACGCCGTTTTTGCCGCCTGTGATGATGCGCATATCCTCTTTGTGGACGACAATTCGCCGGACGGCACGGGCAAGATTGCCGACGAAATGAGCGCGGAGGACCCGCGCGTTCATGTGTTGCACCGCGAGGAGAAATCCGGACTGGGGCGGGCCTATATTGCCGGCTTTCAGTGGGCCCTGGTGCAGGGCTACGAGTTCATGTTTGAAATGGACGCTGATTTTTCGCACAACCCCGCCGATATTCCGCGGTTCCTGGCGGCGGCCTCCGAGGCGGACCTGGTGCTGGGCTCCCGCTATGTCGGCGGCATACGGGTCATCAACTGGCCGTTGAACCGTCTGATCCTGAGCAAAGGCGCGGGTTTCTATGTGCGGCTGGTGACCGGCATGCCGTTCAGCGATCCCACCGGCGGCTATAAGTGTTTTCGCCGAAAG
>RZZM01000641.1 GCA_009929845.1 Spartobacteria bacterium | reverse complement strand
GAACCACCCGTTCCCGTTGGTCACTGGAGTACACGGAGAACACAGAGAAAGAAAATCCTGCGCTTGTTACAAATTCGTAACCCGTTCTCTGTTGAAAAAATGCACCTCGGCCCGGACGGCACGATCATCTACCGTTCCGGGATGAACCTCAAGGTCAACGCCAACTTTCGTATCTTCACGCCGCTCGACTTTATCGCGGCAATCACGTCCCACATCCCCGATAAGTGTTTCCAGCTTGTCAGCTTGCCCTTTGCTATCCACTCGGCAAGCGTGCCGCCTTCGACGTAATCAGCAAAAATGACGATTTCATCACCAACGGTGCGGAAGAACCGGCAAGGGACGATGTTTGGATGTTCGGGCAGATCAATCCATGTTTGGAGTTCGGCGAGAAATGCTTTTCGGGAGGTCTAGTCCTTCAGGAGCGTTTGCTTCACGGCAAAGCGACGTCCGGTCGAATTGCTCTTGACAAGCCAGACTTTGCCCATGCCGCCGCGACCGAGTTCCTTTTCGATCACATACTCATCAAGAATGATTTGCCCCACATTCCATTCCGCCATAAATCACCTTTCTTTCATTTCACGCCAAGCCGGGAATTATCCAGCAGGAAACGGACGATGGAGCCCCCGATAAAGACGTATTTGATTCCGAGTGGTTCCAATCGGCGAACAACCATTAGAATATCTTCCGGATTAACGGGGCGCATGATACTCCAGTCGCTCGCGCACGATTTTTTCCGCCAGTTCGCGTTCCCTCGCTCGCCCTGCGCCACGGAGCGCGTCCGCCAAGACAAGCCATTCATAGAGCGCGGCATCTTTCTGGGCGGCATGTGGAGCCGTTCGGCAGAGTGGCTGTATTTCAAGGCCCCAGCACTCGCCGTCAGACAGCGGCCAAACGGGCAGGTCTGGATCATCTTCGCTTATTTTGAAATGAGCAACCAGAGGAGGTGCCGCGCAACCCGTTGGAATCCCCCGTGTGCGTCCTCCGGGCGAGACCGCCAGCACATATTTGAGCGAGTGGATCATAAACTCCGCCATCGCGCTTTTGTTCGCCTGGTTCGAATCAGGACGAATAAGACCGGCTTGCCGTGCCCGACGAAAAGCGGCGTGTGTTTCCGAGACACTCAAACATAACTGCTCTCCAAGCGAGGCAAAGCTGCCCGGCCACCCGGTGGAGAGCAGCTTCAAAGAAACCAAAATGTCCTGTGGTTTAACATTCATGCCGCATACGTTATTCGCGAATAGCGAATGCGTCAAGGGCAATCTGTTCTTATGCTCACCTTTATGCTCACGCCAAGTGAACAAATATGCCCGGCTGTCGCCCATGTTGGCAATGTACGCATTGCGCGACGTCACCAAAGCAGCGACGACCGTTGTGCCCATGCCATTCAAATCATCATGGTCTTTGCTTTCCTCATATATTCGCGGCTCACCTCCGCCAAAGAGTCGGCGAGCAGATTTCGAACGAATGCATAAAAACAGGCGTATTCTGCCCATTTTTGACTTAAAAATTTACTTCCGAAGAGATACTGCGTTTGGAAAATGAAACGGACACCTGTAACACGAACCGACAAGCCCGCCCTCCAGGTTTGCTGTACAAACATACCCCCTGGAGGGGCAACTGAGTTGTCCCGTCAACCTCTTATTAAGAATTTTGTATAGCCATACACATTTCCCAAAGCGGTGATCCACTAGCTTTTAAGGC
>RZZM01000640.1 GCA_009929845.1 Spartobacteria bacterium | reverse complement strand
CCGGCGATTTGCGAAAACCATTTGCGATACAGCTCCGCGGGCGCGGCCATGGCGCCGGGAGAGTACCCCGGAATGCTTGCGCCGATATCCACGCCGGCGATGAAGGGAATATCCCCCTGTTGCGTCTGGAGCAGCAGGCGGTCACCCTCCTGCCGGCAAATCATCGTCAGTCCTCCCGCCACGGTCGGCGCCGGGGCCCAGCTCTGGGCATACTTTGTTCCAATGGCGACATCCGAAAGTTCGCCTTCGCCGATTCCGTTGTAGGCCGCCACACGATAGAAATAGGTTTTCTCCTCCAGGGCGGTGGAATCGGTGAAGGACAAGGTCATCGGATCGGTGATTACCGCCAGCAGATCGGAACCATCTGACATGAGGCCATCCTGACGCCGATAGACCCGGTACCCATCGGCCCCGGCCACGGCGTCCCACGTCAGCGCAATCGCGCCACTGCCTGTGCCGCTGAGCAGGTGCATCGGGGCAGGCGGCTCGGTGGCCACCTCAATTTCCGCGACGCCGGCGCAGCCCAGGAGATCGGACGCACTGAGCGTCGTTTCCATGGCGCCGTCAAGCGTTACCTGCACAGAGGCACTCCCGTTCACGAAACCGGAAACTGTCGAGGGCGTTATGCTTCCCGCGGTTACGCTCAGGGCCAGGCTGCCGTTGAAGTTGGTGATCACGCCGCCGGCATCGGAAACCGTGATATCCACCGTAAACGGCGCCCCGCCGGTAACCATGGACGGCGCGCTGATGTTGATGGTCGAGGGATACGCGTACTCGGTGATGGCGATGCCGTCGATATCCAGCCCGCCCGCGGATGCGCCGGCAAAGCCCAGGCTCAATGTGCGGACATCACGAATATTCGCGCCCAGGGCCGTGAACTGGGAGAGCGGATAACATACCGTCCGCATGCTGGTGTCGGTAATGGGGGCGCACGTCAGCGTGGACGCATATCCATCCGGCTCCGACAACCTGATCGTGAAGGTTTCGTTTCCATTGTGTCCACGATAGCGCATGGAAAGATAGCCGTTGTTTCCAAGATCGGTGGACTCCGTCGCATCGGCCAGCAGGGTATACCAATAGGCGTCGGCGTCCCATTCCAGGGTAAGCAACCCGTTGCTGACCGCCTCGGCGCTCATGGTGGCGTCATCATCGGTATAATAACCGAGGTCGTTTTCCTGGGAGCGATACTGCTGCTCATCATCGAAATCATCCACCAGGGCATTCGCGGGGAGCGCGGCGCCGACCGGGGTGGTTTCAACCAGCACCACCTCGTCGAAGCAAACCGCGCCGGCTGAATCATTGCGTTGAATGTACAACAGGACAATCTTGGCGCCCTCCGTACCCGCCGGGGCGCGCCCTTCGGCAATAAACTGTGTATAGATGCCCGCCACGGAGGAGGTATCCAGTTTGGTGGAGGAATCATTGACGCCGCCAGGCAGTGTTTCGCCGGCTCCATCCACAAAAATCAACTGAACGAACGCTTCATTGCCATTCCCCAGCGCTTCCGTAATGGATGCGAACGCCGCGGCCTGCCAGCGTTGTCCCGGCGCGGCCGGCAGCGTTTGATAAAACCCGGAATAATTCTGGCTGCCGTTTCCGGGGAAATTCCCCGTCAAACGCCCGGCATAACTGCCGACATAAGGCGTAGCCGCATCGCGCATGCGTTCGCCGAATGCTTCCCAACTATACGGAACAGGGCCTTC
>RZZM01000211.1 GCA_009929845.1 Spartobacteria bacterium | reverse complement strand
CGGTGACGGCCATGAAGAAAGCCATGGGGACGGCGCGCCTGGCCCCGGGGCGTCCCGCGCCGCCGTTTCAGGCGCGCGACGCCAACGGCGCTCCGGTCACGCTCCAGGACTACGCGGGCAAGGTGGTACTCCTGGATTTCTGGCTGAGTCAATGGAAGCCCTGGGTGCGTGAACTGCCCGCCCTGGTTTCGGCCTACACCGGCTATCATGCGCACGGCTTCGAAATCCTGGGGTTCTGCCAGGATCGGGATAAGGCCGCCGCGCAGGCGCTGTTGACCCGCTCCGGGGCGAACTGGCCCCAGTTGACGCCCCATGCAAATATCTGGAAGGCCTACGGGGTCTATGGCGAGGCGCATAACGTGCTGATTGACCGGAATGGGGTGATTGTCGGGCAGGACCTGCACGGCGCCGAACTGCTCCAAGCCATAAAAGGCGCATTGAAGAGATAATACACCCCATTCATTTTTATAACCTCAGTACACACTCATTCGCTGTTTTTTTATCCGTTGGCATAATTTTTCGTTTCTCAAAATTCGTGCCATTCGTGTGATTCGTGATCACCTCACTTGCCGTTCCACCGGTTGTGATCACGAATCGCACGAATGAATGGGGATACCGATAATGGTGCCAATCCGCCAAGCTTCATCTGACTGAAAAAAAGTGGGGAAACAGCCAAGAATTAGCCCATTTTTGGCGAAAATACAGTTTTTTGGGCCAAAAAATGGCAAAAAGCGCCGTATTTAGGCAAAAAATATACGTTTTGTGCAAAAAATGGGCTAATTTTGACTCATTGACGCTCTGCAGAGCGCCCCGCACACGCAATTTTTCAGCCGCAGAATAGGTTCGTTGTACAGGCTTCAGCCTGCCGCGCACGCCGAGCCGCGCACGCCCGGCAAAACGCCCATGCGCCCCGCACCCGGTCTCCGGAGGAGGCCACGATCTTAGCTCGGGGCCGGTGGCCCCGAGATCGCTACACCAAACGCATGGCGCCCGGGAGGGCCGCACGAATACACACGTTTTCAGCGCATACCTTGACCACGTTCGTGCGACCCTCCGGGGCGCCATTATTTATACATCCCCCCCAGGGGCAAGCCCCTGGGCTTAATTTGTCCGCCCCTCCGGGGCGAAGGATTACCCATTCTTTTTTCCCCATTCTCTATCCCCTCTCTTTTCCCTGCCAGGTAATTGGGTAACGGCTGCGGGTCAGTGCCAGTTCCGGAAGAGGTCGTCAAAAAGGCCGCCTTTTTTGGACGAGGGTCCGTGACCGGGTGGCGGTGGTTCCGGTTCTTTCTTTTTGCGCGCGTAGGGCGGTGGGCTGACAACAAACTCCCGGTCGTCCGACCATATTTCCTGGCGTGGAGGGGGCGCGGAAAAGGGGGTGTTGAAGCCCTGGGTTTTCATCTTTTCCTGCATGGCAATGACGCGGTATTCCGCGCCGGCCGCCAGGTAGATGAAGATGGCAATGATAACCAGTGAAAAGTTGCCGGTGAAAAGACCATAGACCCCGAACCCGAGGGCCATGATCCGGCCCAGTTTTACGGCCCGGCGGGTGGCCTCCAGGCGGCCGTACCGCGGCTCCAGGAGGGCGCGGAAAACGCGCCCGCCATCCATGGGATACGAGGGCAGAAGATTGAACAGCGCCAGATAAAGGTTCATCATGCCGAGGGAGGCGAGCAGTTTGGACGTGAAAAACATGCCGGCCCGCTCGAACGGGACCGCCATGAACGCGCAGAAGATGGAGAGCGCAATGCTCACCGCCGGGCCGGCAATGGCAATCTGCAGTTCGTCGCGGGGCTTGCTGGGCAACCGGTCGAGCTTGGCCATGCCGCCGATGGGCAGCAGGAGGATTTCACGTACCGGGCATCCCTTGTTGACGGAGACGAAGGAGTGGCCGAGTTCGTGGAGCGCTACACTCGTAAAGAGGCCGGTGGCGAACAGGAGTCCCCATGCCAGCCCCAGGAAACCGGCCCCCGGCATTAAGGAAAACGCGATGATCGGCAAGACGATCCACAGGGTGATGTGCACCTTGATGGGAATGCCGTAAACTGTGCCTATATGTGTTGAACTGCTCAATACTTTCTCCGAATGGCCGTGGTTTCCCGCGCGGCCGCGTGTTTCAGGTCAGAACTCCGCGTACGAGGTTACCCGGTCGATTTCCGCCAGGGTGGTTAACCCGCGCAGCGCCTTCTTGAGTCCGTCATAACGCAGTGATTTAAAGCCCGCCTGCCGCGCGCATTCCTCAATGGACAAGATGGATGAATTCTGCGCAATCAGTTCCCGGACTTGTTTGGTTATGATGAAAATTTCATGGATACCCATGCGCCCCGAATACCCGGTGCCGTGGCAGTGCGCGCACCCTTTTCCCTTGTAGAGCCAGACATCGGTTTTGCCGTCCCATATGAAGCTGTTGTCGATTTCCTCAAAGGTGGCTTTATACATTGTTTTGCAGTGCGGGCAGATCCTGCGCACAAGCCGCTGCGCCATGACCGCGATCAGGGACGGGGCGACCAGGAAAGGCTCGACGCCGATATCCACCAACCGGCTGACGGCCTGTAGCGCGTTGTTCGTGTGCATGGTGGCGAATACCAGGTGGCCGGTCATGGCCGCCTGCGACGCGATGCGCGCGGAGGCCGTATCACGAATTTCGCCGATGAGTATGACGTCGGGGTCCTGCCGCAGAAAGGACCGCAACGCATTCGCGAAGTCCAGATGAATGGTTTCGTTGACCTGGACCTGATTGGCGCCCGGCAGCGTGTATTCAATCGGATCTTCGATGGTCGTGATATTAATACCCACGGTATTGATGTGTTTAAGGATGGAATAGAGGGTGGTGGTCTTGCCCGAACCAGTCGGACCGGTAATAAAGAATACTCCGTTGGGCGCATGCGAAACCTGTTTGATGGCCTCTTTCACAGTGACCGAAAAATTAAGCTGGTCAATATCCGGCACCCCGCGCGTCCCGGAGGAACCGAGGATACGCAGGACGACCTTTTCGCCATGGAGCGCCGGCACCACGGAAAAGCGCATGTCGACGCCCCGGTTCCTGAGTTCGAGGCGGATGCGCCCGTCCTGCGGAAGGCGCTGTTCGGCAATATCCGCATTCGCCAGTATCTTCAGGCGACTGACCACGGGCGGAAGCAGTTTTTTCGCCAAAGTCAGGCGTTCCTGCAATACGCCGTCGATGCGGAAACGTATTCGCACATGGTCGACATAGGGCTCAATGTGTATGTCGCTGGCGCGTTCGTTCATCGCCAATAACATGATCCCTTTGGTGAACTGAATGACAAAGTCATGGCCGGCCATGGCGCGAAGCTGTTCTTCGGTGACCACATCCTCCGGGTGAGCTGTCACCACCGCGTGCATCTTCTCCATCAGGTCACCCAGCGCGTCTTCGCTCTGGTAACTGATCTCGATGGCGTCGGCGATTTCATCCGGGAACGAGAACACCATGCTGACGTTAACGCCCAGCTCGTTGAGTAACCGGTCCTCCAGGTTGAGGTCGTTGGGCATGGCGGCGGCCAGTGTAATCACATCATCCATCTGGTAGAGCGGAATAACCTTGTGCTGTTTGCAGAAGCCCCGCGGGACCCGCGCCACGGCCTCCCGGTCGATGATCGTCGTTTCCAGGTTGACATAGGCCATGTTCAGTGAGTCGGCCCACAGGCGCCCCAGTTCGGTGCGTTTGTGGGGATACTCGGCCACCAGGTTCAGCATCAAGCGATACTCGTCCTGCCCGGCGCGGTCCAGCGCGGCCAGCAGTTCTTCCGTCTCCAGCAACCGAAGCGTCGCCAGTTGGTCCAGCAGTGAATCGTGCGCCGCCATCAGACCTCCTTATCCGCCCGACGCGCGCCGCCGGTCTTCTTCAGCAGTCCGTCAATGTCATCCTGCGATATGATGACATGCTCGGGACGTTCCGCGGCGTCGTCCTTCTCGGCATCCGCCAGAATACTGGTTAAATCGAATTTTTCTTTCATGCGTTCACATCGCTTCCACCGTTTCCTGAATACGGTGCTTAATGTCTTCCATCGGCGTGCTTTTGAGAATATAGTTGACGGCGCCGAGGTCGATGCAGCGCCGGACCGTGGTCATTTCCGCGACTGAAGTCAGCATGATGACCGTCGTGCCGGGTTTTTCACGCATGATGACCGGCAGGGCCTCGTCGCCCTGCATGATGGGCATGTTGATGTCCAGCAGTACAAGGTGAGGGTCCGTTTGACGCAGCAGCGCCAAACCGTCCTCGCCATTGCCGGCATCCCCGGCCACCTCCAGGCCGATCTGTTTGCAAATTTTCGACAGCACAAAACGGATCGTCGCCTCGTCTTCGATTATGATCACTCTGCATTCGCTTACATTCATGCTGGTAATCTAGCATATGCTTCGTCTATTGTAAACGACTAGTCACTATTTTGCGGAATGAGTTTGTGCGGTTTATTTTTGATTTTGGCCGATTGTTAATGAAACTGATGTTCGATAACTTGAAGGGGCTGATCGCGTTGCTGATCGTGGCGGTCCTGCTGATTACCGCGGTCGGGTTCATGATCTTTACCCGCCAGGAGGTCACGCACGCCATGCTCAAAGCGGGGGAGGAGTCCGCCCGCAATGTCCTGCGCGTGGTGAAATTGAATATCGCGGACGAGTACCGGAACCTTGAAGCGTTCCGCGCCTATGCCCTGGCGCGCTATGAGGACCAGTTGCGTAATGTCACGGCGCTGGTGGTCGACCATATCGAGTGCATTCGGCAGCAGGCGGAAGAGGCCGGTACGCCGCTTCCCGCAGCACAGGAACTGGCCTTGCGCTCCGTGGAAAAAATGCGCTATGGCCACGATGACTATTTCTATATTTATAACACCAACAATATCGCCATCGGGCATCCCTTCGATGATGTGCGCGGCAAGGACCTTTCCGGGTACCATGATGCGCGGGGACAACTGGTCATGCCCATTATCTGGGAGACCCTGCGCATGCAGGAGGATGGGTTCCTGACCATCCTCTGGCGACGCCTGAATGAGGATGAACCGGTGCCGAAACTCCTCTACTTCCGAAAAATCCCGGCCTGGAACTGGATGATTGGAACCGGGGTCTATATTGATGATATCGAGTCCGATGCCCGCCGCAAAATGGATGAGATCATGGCCATGCTGCGGGAGAGCTTCTCGAAGATCGATATTGCCAAAACAGGCTATTATTGGCTCTTCAATGGCGATGGGGAGATTCTGATCCATCCGGCGCTGGCCGCGGGCGATACCGCGGAAGCGCAATTCGATATCGAGAAGAGCAAGGCGCTGCTGGAGGCGTTGAAGCAGGCGGCCCGGCATCCGGAAGACCCCTTGGTGTACCTGTGGAATCGCGAGGACGACAGTGAACACTACACCCACACCAAATACGCTTATGTGGAATATTTTGAGCCGCTCGACTGGTATATCGTGGCCTCTATTTTCAAAAGCGAAATGGAACTGCCGGCAAGGATCATCCTCAGGCGGCAGGGGCTTTTTGTGCTGGTCACCGTGGTCCTCTGTATCCTGGTGGCGGTGTTTCTGGTGACCCATGTCACCCGCCCGCTGGCCCACCTGACCGCCTACGCGGCCGAATTGCAGGCCCATAACTTTGCGATGCCCCAGGAGAAATCCCAGGAACTGCTCGCCATTACCTTTCCGCGGGAGGTGGGGCGCTTGGCCGGTACCATTTGGAGCATGGAACGAAGGCTGGCGGAATATGTTCGCGAAATCCGCGAGACGACCGCGGCCCGTGAACGTATGCAGAGCGAACTGCGCATCGCGCACGATATCCAGATGAGCATGCTGCCGCCTCGCATGTCCGAAGAGGAGCAGGACCCCCGCTTGCGCCTCAGCGCCTTCCTGAAGCCCGCCAAGGATGTGGGGGGCGACTTGTACGACTTTTTCTACATCTCCGATGATAAAATCTGCCTCGCGGTGGGCGATGTCTCCGACAAGGGGATTCCGGCCTCCCTGTTTATGGCCCGCAGCATTGCGCTCTTACGCGCCACCGCGTCCGCCGGCCTATCCCCGTGCGATGTGATGCGCATCGTGAACAAGGAACTGTGTGTCGGGAATGATATCTGTATGTTTGTGACGGTGTTCCTGGGATTGCTGGACCTGACAACAGGTACGCTGACCTACAGCAACGCCGCCCATTGCCGGCCGTATGTCGTCGGACCTGCCGACGCCCGCGGTCTCGCGCTGCCAAAAGGTATGCCCGTCGGCGTTGACGAGGACGCCGTTTTCTCCTGTATGGAGACGGTCCTGAAACCGGGCGAAACCCTCCTGGTCTTTACGGACGGTGTCACCGAGGCGATGAATACGGACAATGTGCTGTTTGGCGATGAGGGCGTCGAACAGGCGCTTGCCGCATTGGGCCCGGCGCCCGAAAGTGATGCCGTGCTGGATGCGGTGGTGAAGGCCGTTGACGCGTTTGTCATGGAGGCCCCTCAATCAGACGACATTACCCTCCTGGCCGCTACCTATAAAGGTTAGGGCCAGCCCCCGGTCGGAAAAGTCGATCTCCCAGTTAAAGAGCCGGGCGGTCACAGTCAGGTAGGCCGTCGTATGCGGCGTAAACGCGAGATCTCTTCCCTCGCAGGCGCCCTGCAGTTCAAGCCGGACCCCGCGGGGCGTGTTTTCCGTCCGGAGCGCCAGGTCCCGGACGCCGCCCGTGGCGCAGGCTTCAAGGATGTCGAGCATGTACTCATAGGCATATGTTTTATTAACGCGTACCCAGGCGTGGCCGTCGTCAAAATGAGTGTGGATATCCATGTCGGCCAATAGGGGCTTCTGTTGCACCCGCAGGGCAAGCAACATGGAAAACATGGAGGGATCGTCCAGGCTGTCCTCCAGCTGCTGTGGCGTGTGCGCCGGGGCCTGCAAGTCGTGGATGACCTCACGTAAAAGCGCGTGCAGGTCGATCTCGTCGCGTAACGCTTCGATCGCCAGGCCGTGTATGGTGTCTGTCAGCAAATCAATGGTATGCTCAATCCGGGAGAGCAGCGCGGTTGTGATGAACGGCTCCAGACAGTTGTGGCGGACGATTTCCCTGAGTTTGTTGATGGTCGTCAGGCTTTTCAGGACAAGGGTCAACTGTATCGAAGCCTGCTGGTATTGCTCCGTCCGGCGGGAGAAATCCGTGAGCAGCTCTTCAATGGCATCCACATCCAGCGATGCAAGCAGGCGGGAGGACTGTTCGCTGTCATCCAGTTGCTCCAACGCGAAAGAAAGGGTATACAGCCGACCGCTCAATATAGTCAGCAAGTCGGTAATGTGCTGCATCATGGCGTGCGCGCAAGTCTTTAGAAAGTCCCGTCGGGCTGGGTCCAGTGTGACATATTCCTTTCGTTTGGCGCTTTCATGGACGCTTCGCAATACGTGCATGGCCTTTTCCGCGGGCATGGCGGGACCATGCCCGTTCAGACACAGGGTAATCCCCTCCGCTTGAACCAGTCGTTCAACCAGCAGGCAGCTCCGGGTCAGCTTGTCGCGGTCCCAGCCAATGGCGCCCGCCACGCCAGGTTGCGTCGCGAAGAGCAAATCGCCCAGGAAGAGATACTCCCCGATCTGTATTGAAAGGCTGTCTTCGCTATGCCCGGGGGTCTGGTAGAGATACGCCTGCTCCGAGGCGCTCAGTGCCAGGCCCTGCCGAAGGACAGGATGGGGCGTGTCCGTGTAATATCCGGTGGTTAACGTGACCCCTTGCGCGCATGTGTGAGTCCGCGGCGTCGCGGTGTCCTGAGGTGCAAACAACGCGATGTCAACCAGGACAGGGGAACTTCCGGTGTCGAAAAAGTAACTCAGGGTAACCAGCGAATCATGCCGGCCCAGGGGCTCCACACTGCTGTGATCAGCCGCGACATGGATGTGAGGATGGTCCACGGGCAGTTCGGCAATGCCGGAGGCATGGTCGTGATGACCGTGCGTCAGCAGAATGAGAACCGGCCGGTCACTTCGGGAAAGGTGGTCCTGCAGTACGGTCCGGATGGCGGACAACTGCTCGGGATGAGTGCCCGGATCAATAACGAGCAGGGCATATTCGGCGTGGATGATGTAGGCGTTCGAACTCATGCAGTTCCTGGCAAAGGTCAGCGTCATCATCCGCGCTGAAGAACCGGGAATGTCCTGCCAGGTCGGCAGCGATGGCGCTGGATTATTCATGTGTTTTTTCCACCTGGGCCAAGCTCGTGAATCCCGACAGGTACAGCACATGATAAACCTCCGGCGATACAGCGGTAAGCCGAAGCGTTTCGTTGCGCTTGCTCAGTTCCCGGATGGCCAGCATCAGTACGCGCAACCCGGCGCTGGAGATATAGGGCACCCCGGCGCATTCAATACATA
>RZZM01000210.1 GCA_009929845.1 Spartobacteria bacterium | reverse complement strand
GCTGTCGTTGAGCGAGAAGTCTGCCACGTTGTTGGCAATCCATCCGGACACCGAGATATTCATCTGGGTGGAGGGATCGTCTGTGCCACGGGTCAGGCCGCTGCGCTCGTCGTAAGCGCCGAGACGTATTTGCAGGGACGCACTCATGCTGTCGCCCGCCCACAATGCGGCGTTGTCCCACAAGAAACTTCTCTTACTTCCCGCGTTGTCATTGGTACCGCCGGAGAATATCACGGTGGCACGCATATAAGTGGCGACAGGGGAAACGCCGCTTATGGTGTGCGTCTGCCAGGCCTCGGGTTGACTATTGCCGTCGATCACATTGGTCACCGCGCTGACGATGGCATAGGCCCCGTCCAGGAACTCGATCTTCTGATGCATCAGGGAGGCCCAGAAGTTGGTCTCCTTGAATCCACGAATGGTAAAGGTATAGGTTTCACCATCGACCGCACCGGCCACATCCTGGAAGAATCCGCCCTCATGCGTTGCTCCATCGACCCACGCGCCGAAATAGGCGCCGGCCGAACCGGACTCCGCCGCCCATGCTTCTACACCCACATCATCCCATTGCGACCAGTCGGCCCAACTGCTCTCGAAGCCTTCGTTGGTCAGCAGGTTCACCCCGCGGGTGGCCGCGAGGTCGCCATCGGTCACCGTGAACACCGCGTTGGTGCCTGATCCGACGGCCGTCACATTGGAACTGCCGATCTGTACGGCCATAGGCGTATCCACGATGGGGCCGAGGGACACATCGTCAAACTGCAACGCGCCATGGTTGTTCATGCCCCAGGCGCCCACTTCCCATTGCGCGAACGCGCACCCGACCGGCGCGGTGGATTGCAGCGACACGTAGGTCCATTCTTCTCCAGGATGGGCAAAGTAATTGGTCTCGCCGCTGATCCGGTTGGTGTCCGCATCAAGGAACTGGATACTGATGCGTTGTCCATCAGTGGTCAGAACATTATCCGCGTAGAACCAGCCGCCCGCCTGCCAGACGGTCCCTGCCGCATAGATATTGGTCACCATCTGGAACCATCCGCCGGAATCGTCGCCATGCGCGCCCCACTGTCCCGGGATGGTTGCTTCCCAGGAGCCGTTGCGCGAACGCCAGTCCTTACGCAGGTGATTGTTCCAGATGCCGCCGAATTGATCAGGGACATTCCATTCCCAGTGATAGGCGTGGTCCGCGTCAGAGCCCGCGGTTTCGAAGCTGGCATTGCGCAACAGATTGACCGCTGCGCTCACACCGACCAATGGCGCGTTGGTGTCGTCGTCCAATACAATCAGGGTTCCCATATTCAGTTCATTGTAGGCCTGGTCGTTTTCCCGGTCCATATCCGCGTCCCACGCATGGATGATGACCGTATTGCTGCTGCCCGCTTCGTTGGTATGAAGCATGCCGATCTGTTCATAGGTGAAATTGGTCCATACCCAGTAATTCGTTGACCGGAAGTTCATGCGGCTGGAGCCGTCGATATCCACGGACTTCACGCTGTACGTCGGACTAAAGTCAGCCGCGTTGCTGACAATGGTCGATCCCAGACTCAGGCTCTTGTTGGTGACGCTGTCGCCCGGCCCCATCAGGCCGCTGGTCGAGTCCCAGAACCAGGACTTGAGCATCATTGGATTGGCCGTCGTGACATCCGCCAGGTCCTGGTCGGTCACGACGAAGCGCTCGTCGGCGTTCGTGATCGTATCGCCGTCACTGAGGGCGCGTCCCTGCCAGACATTGGTGCCGCTGAAGCCGTCGATATGGTAATCGCCGCCGAGGTAGACCTCGAGGGCCGGATTCGTAAAGGCCGCCGTGATATTCACCCGGGCCTGCGGTCCCACGGTGTCGTCATCCACGATAGCCAGCAGGCCCAACTGCCAGTTGGTATACCCCGGCATGTAGTCCCCGGCGCGGTCGTTATCATCATCACGATGTAAGGTCACCAGGATGGGATTCGTGGTTCCATACGTCCCGTGCATGGCCGTGACCTGCTCATAGGAAAAGGCGGAGCTGAATGTCCATATGTTGCTGCAATCCGACGCGGTGGTGTCCAGGGTACTCAGCAACGAATCAAAATTGGCGACATTATTGGTGGCGAAGCTGGCCACACTGAAGTTCATGTTGGAGTCCGCGCCGGTGGTCCCGCGGGCAAAACCGCTGGCCGCGTCGTGGCTATGGAATACAAAGCACAACTGGGTTTCCGTGGACAACACGCGCAAATCGCCGTCGCTGATGGAAAAGATGCGGTTAGTGGAAGACCCGCCGCTCTGCTTGCTTGTAAAATCATCCCCGTTCTTTACGGTATAGACTTCCATCAATTTATGATTGGTCGGGGACAGGATATCGTCATCCACCAGGTGCAGGAACCCGAACTGCTGATCGGTCAGCCACAGGATATCGTCTGGACGGTCGTCATCGGCGTCGGGGACATCCGCCAGGATGGCACTGTACCACCCGGTGGCCCCGAAGAGATTGCCCAGCTCAGTATAGCCATAGGAGGTATCCCACTGCCAGATGTTGCTGGAAAGCGAACTGTTCTGTGTTTCCGCCAGCAGCGAACTGTTGCTGGCGCAGAAATGCGCCACATCGTTGGTCACAAATTCCGCAATCGATACACTCATATTCGTTTCCGGCCCGACTGTGGCCCGGGCGATGCCGCTGTGCTCATCATAGGGCTTGAGAACAATTTCGAGCGGGGCGCTGTCGAGATTGGCCATATCCCCTTCCGTGATTTGGAAAACACGATCCGTCCCGGTGCCGGACACATAGCGGGAAACCCCGCCGACATTTACGTGCGCCACCAGTGAGACCGCCGGCATAGCCGTATCATCGTCGATTACCGTGAACGTGAAGTTGGAGACCGCGGTTTCCGCGTCGCCGACACGGTCACTGTCATAATCCACGACTGTCACCTGGGCGGTCCAGACCCCAAGCATGCGTTCCTCATAGGGGATATAAATCGGGTCCTGCCCGATGGCCGTATCAATCGTCGCGCCCCCGTCCGGCGTAATCGGACGATCATTCATATTGCTGGCCGTGATGACCGTGCTGGTGGGACTGAACAGCGAGAAAATGGGACGATACACCGAATTTGTTGTGCTGTAGACCCCGCTGGCATCCTGCACCAGGCCGGTAATCGACAGCCCCCCGGCGATCTGACCGTCCGTCGGGGTCAGCGAGTCATTGAACATGAATGCGAACAGGTTTGGCGCATTGGTATCATCATCGCGCAATGTAAAGGCAATCCGCTCCGTTGTATACATGTCGTCTATATTGACCCCGCTGAGGGTGCGGTCCCGATCATAATCCACAAACGACACCACCGCGGTGTAATAGCTGGCATCAAACGCCCCGCTGATATTGAGGGTGGACGAGGCAAAGGCCACCGGGGCGGTACTGCAATTGCCGTCGCCGTCTGAAGCCCCGGCCAGATAGCTGCCTGCCACAATGGCGCCGGAAGAATTGTAGACCGTCACGGTCGGGGCGCTATCGCCGGCGCCGCCAACGATACCGCTTACAGCGTCAAAGACATACCCGGTCAAGGTCAGTGCCCCTACATCCGCATCGGTCAACTCAAGCCGACCACGCAGCAGGGTGTATCCCGCGTCGGTAAACGTATACGATTGGTCGAAGGAACCATCCGTGGACTCCCAATTGGCGCTGTTCTGCACGGCAGCCCACAGCTCGGTGCGGGTACCGTCGATGATACTGCGGTCATACCGCCAGTTATCGTTGTTACCCCAGGCCCAGACATTGGAGCCCTCGATCAGGCCAGTCCCTGTCAGATCGCCACCGAAGGTCGCGCTCCCGGTTTCAAAGGCCGCGCGCAACTTGAAGGGCCCAGTATTCCAGGCGGGCGCCGTGTATATCCATATCTGGTCGCTGCTGTTAGCGACATCAAAGCCCGCGTCCGCGACCGCCACGCTGCCCGTTGATGCGCTGCCGATCTTATTGATTACGACAACAGAGCCCGCCGACACGCCCGCATCGGGCGCCGTCCATGCCAACGCCCCTTCCGCGCCAGCCAGAAACGCATTTGTGCCATCCCACTGTTCATCCCGGAAATAGAGCATCTGTTGCGGCAGGATATCCCGAAACGTCATAAAAGCGATATCGTCATTCCCGTCCGAATTCCAGCCGACCACCATAATCTCAATGGGGACGTAATCAACATTGAATGGCGTTGTATCAAACGTAAACGACTCATCCCCGGTATCGTCGGTGGATTCCCAATTTGCAGCCTCCTGCACCGCGGCGCGGATTGCTTCAGGGTCGGTGGATAGCGCGGTACGTTTGTATCGCCAATTATCGTCATTCCCGGACCAGGCAAACGCCGTTTCGTATTCAATAAGCCCTGAATTATCCAGGGTTCCACCAAACGTGGAAGCATACGTTTCAAACGCGCAGAGGAAATTGAAGGGCCCGGTATTCCATGCTGGAGCAGTGTAGAACCATACCTGATCCCCCCCCTGAGCAGGATAAAATGTTGGGTCTTCAGCCGTGCCCGTACCGAAACTGGCATTCGCGCTGCTATTGATCTCGACGACCGTGCCGGCGGGCGCGCCGCCTTCCGGGGCGGTCCACGAACAGGTTCCCTCATTGGCGTCGTTGAAGCCGTCCACACCGTTCCACTCATCATCGCGGAGGTAAATGACCGTCCCTTCCGGCACATCCACCAGCAGCACAAAGGCGATTTCCCGGGTGCCATCCGTATTCCATCCGACAGGCAACACATCGCCGGCCCGCAGGGGTTCATGCACCACATCGTCTTCCAGCAGCACTCCGCCGAAGGACATCCGTGTGGTGCGTGGCGGCGTTTTGTCATCATCCAGCACTCGCAACCAGCCCAGCACATAATTGGAGCCACCCAACGGATCGCCTGGGCGGTCCGAGTCCGTATCCCACAGCACCACCTCCATGGCATTGCTTTCCGCGGCATATAAATCTTCGATCTGATCACTGGAGATGGCATCCCACGACCAATAGCTTTGTGAACCCCGGGATGTCGAGCTGAGGGAGCTCAAGGAGGCATCGTAGTTGGCGATGTTGTTGACCGCCAGCGCGCCAAGGCTGAGATTCATCTGCGTGGTGAACGAGCCGACGGTCGAGCGCTGAAGTCCGCTGTACTCGTCACAGGCGTCCACCCGCACCTTGAAGAGATTGGCGCCATTGACTCCGGCAAGCGTTCCATCCATCACCTCGACCAGCTTACTGGAATCGTCGGTTGCGCCAAAATATTTCTGCGATCCAATCTCCACCGGGGACAGCCATGACAGGGCTTCCATTTTCAGATTGTCGAAATGCACATACTGACTGCCCCAGCCGTTGTAGACATGCGGAACAATACGCGCATAAGCCGCATTGGTCGGCGCCGTCATGTAGTTCGTAAACGTCTGCCAGGATGTCGTAATCTCAGTGTACCGATTGCCACCACTGGCCAATCCCACTTGATTGGTTCCCGTGGAATCATAGAAGTAGACGTAGACGCCTGAATCCCAGTGCGAGCTGGTTATGTGCCGCGCGCTGTACACCTGCTGATACCTGACGCCAGGCAGGACGACAACTGTTTGGTACGCAGAATAGTATCCACCACCACTATTCAAAATGCTGAGGTAATTAGCCCCGGAGGCTCCATCGGAATTGGTGACAATGGAAGCAACCCCCACCATCGTCCATACGCTATTGGCCAGGGCATAATTCTCGAAATCGCCCTCCACAAGACTCCCAAAGTTGGTCACATATACTGGATGCTCCACGTCATCGTCAATAAACGTCAGGAATCCATATTGCTGATTACTCACGCTCAGCACATCCACAAAGCCCCGGTCGGTATCCAGGTCATAGGCCGTTGCCGTAACTTTACTGGTAGTATACAGCAAATCGTTAATATGCGCACCTTCAAATGACGTGAGTGCCCAGACATTGGAGGCATGAATCGTTTGGGTCGCCTCGTTGCTCGCGCTGAGGTCGGAACGGAAATTGGCCACATTATTGGTAAAGATATTGTCCACAGAGATATTCATCTGGGTGAGGGCATTGTCTGTACCGCGCGAAACCATACTGTCATCCCGCATACCCAGCAGGAATTTGAAAGGCGTGGCCGGAGATGCTGATGCCATATCTTCGTCCGTAACAGTATAGAGCCGGTTGGTATGAGAGGACGAACCGACATGGGAGGACGATTCAAGCTCCGTATCGCCAATGGCCAGTCTGAACGGGTCCATGATCTGGGCCACATAAACATCATCCCAATAGAGTGTCCCTGTTTCTGAACCAAAGCGTTCATTCCACCCAAGAACTGCGCGAATCTCGACGCTATCAGCCGCTGTGGTAATGATCATTGAAAACTGCTGCCAGTTGGTTGTAATATGTTCTTGAATACTATGTTCTTCGGAATAGCTTATGTTGGCAGGCCAAGCGGCGAAGCTATGGCATATTTCGGCCTTGAAATAGGCGTTGGCCCCGGAGTTTGAGTAATCAGGGGTTCCCTTACACCACAGCGATATCATGTAGAGGGCGTTGGTGGCGGGATATGTGACGCCATTCCACGTCGACTCGAATGTCGTCGCGCAATTCCTTGTCCACAGGTAATTGTATCCACTTAACGCGATCTCAGAATCGGTACCCACTCCGGCATTACCCGTATTCCGCCACCACCAACCGGAACCGCCCAACTCAATATCACCATTAACCAATTCATTGGTCCCGAACAGACTGGGCGGCATGTCGTCGTCATCTGTCACCAATAGATACCCGTAGCTGTTGGTGCTGCCTGCCTGATCATCCACACGATCGTTGTCCGCGTCATACAGCACGGCGGATATCTCGTTGTGCCCAGCAACAAACATGTTCTGTATGGTTGACGCCTCAACGTGTTCCCATGCCCATATGTTTGTACAAGCCGGCGTTGTTGAATCCACGGAACACTCGCCGATCACCATATTGGTTGTATTCTCACTGGATAAATTCTCCACGGAAACGCACATTTGTGTGGAAAGTAGCCCTGTCACTTCCCTGGCTAATTCGCTTTGTTCATCGTAGGCCTTGAGATGCAAACGCAACAGGTTGCCAGCACTAGTATCCGCCAATTCGCCATCTGTCACGGAGTAGATCAGTTTTTCATCAATGTATACCCCCTGCTTGTGCTCGGCGCCAACCTGAACTCTGAAAGCCCAATCCAGATCTTCGGCAAGACAGAGCGCCGCATTATCCCAATAGATGGAGTTTCCTGAAAAATCCAAGGTATAAAACTGTATTCTTATGCTCGAATTTTCACTCATCGGCTGGAACATATACACAAAGGTTTTGTACGAGTCCGTCAGGTTGGTAATCACATTGTAATACCTATCTTCAATGTGAAATGATGACATGGCGGCATTATTGGTATAGAACGAAACTGTCAACCTTCCTGTACCAGTCGTCTGGATGCCACTGTGCAGACGCGCCCGGAAACATAACACATAGAGGCTGGTGTGGCTTACCTCATAATAATTGGTATCCGTCAGCGTTTCATACCAACTGCTGGCGCCATCGAGCCACCCATAATGATCACCACTGTCGGCCAATGCGGGGCCGTAGCGCACGGCGGCATTGTAGGTCTGGCAACAGGGTATCCAAACGGTATTGCTCATTTCAAAGCCCGGATCCTGCAGATACCGGTTCGTATAGAAAGAGTCGCTCACCGTGGGTGGAAGGGTGTCGTCATCCAGAATACTGAAACTCATCAGGTAATTGGTGCGCACCGTGCGGTCGAGGGGGATGGGATCGCCGTTCCCCTGGGGATCGGGCGTCGTCCCCCGGTTGTTGTCCTCATCCTCCGCGCTGACCGTCACGTAATATTGGTTATTCAAGTCAATATTGGTAACACTCAGGGCGCTGAACTGGTAGGCCGTTACGCTGGTGGCCCCGTTGTAGCCGTAAAAGTTTGAGAAACAGACATCATATCCATGAATCAGGGTTGCGCCCGTGAGGGTATTGGACTCCATGACATCCCAGTTGGGGATCACGCGACCGTTATCGGAAACGATGTTGTCACTGGCGTGTGGCGGATGATTGGTCAGGAAAACCCCGGACCCGTCCGTCAGCATAATGGCAATATCAATCGGGTTATTGGTGTTGGCCAATTCGTTGTCGTACAGCTCGGTTTTAATGGCCGCGCCGGGGATATAATTGGTCCCCACATACAACAGCGTCGCCGTCGGTCCCTCGACATCATTATCCTCGGTGGTGGTCTGGAACATGTAGGGCCCGCTGACGGGGGAGAGGACCCCGCTCAGGTCACGCGCCCGCACGCGCCAGTAGAACTGTGTGGCCGCCGAGGCCATCACCTCGTAAACCGGCACCGACAAATTAGTGATCCCGATATT
>RZZM01000209.1 GCA_009929845.1 Spartobacteria bacterium | reverse complement strand
AAACGCAGAGGTATATGCAAAAAACAAATATTGAGCGATACTGTAACCATGAAGCGGTCAGAACACATCGATGAAAAACTGGCGGGCCTGCCGGACAAGCCGGGCGTCTACATGATGCGGGACGCGCGAGGGCGGATCATTTACATCGGCAAGGCCGCGTCACTTCGCAAGCGGGTGCAGTCTTATTTTCGGCACGGCGCCTTGCGCAAAGCCGACCCGAAATTGCGCGGGCTCATCAACAGCATCGCGGATTTCGATTACCTGGTCACCCGCACGGAAGCCGAAGCCATGCTGACGGAAAGCCGGTTCATCAAGGACTTCCGGCCCTACTACAACGTCCTGCTTAAGGATGACAAACATTTCCTGCTCATCAAACTCAACCGGGACGACCCCTTTCCGGTATTTAAAGCCGCGCGGATTCGCAAGGAGGATGGGGCCACCTATTTCGGGCCTTACGTGAATTCCGCGGCGGTCCGCGCCGTCATCGAATTCATGGAAAAACGATTCGGACTGCGGCAGTGCCGCCCGCGGGTTCCCGGCCCCGACAATTACGCCCATTGCATGAATGACATCATCCGGTACTGCTCAGCCCCCTGCATCGAAAAAATTTCCCGTGAAGACTATCATCATCAGGTGGACGAAGCCATCGCGTTGCTCTCCGGCGAACGGCCCGCCTATCTGAAAGAGGTTCGCGCGGCCATGCAGGAAGCGGCCACGCAGTTGCAATTTGAAAAAGCCGCGGCGTTGCGCGACACCCTCGGCATGCTCCACGAGGTGATCAAACAGCGGGCGCGGATCGCCAAAACGCCGGAACTGCGCGAGCAGGAGGCCCTGGCGGGTATCATCGAGCTGCAGGCGCAGTTGGCGCTGCCGGACCGCTTGCATGTGATCGAGGCCTTTGACATATCCAACATCTCCGGCACGCACGCGGTAGCCAGTATGGTCTGTTCGGTGGACGGCATGCCCCGCCGCAATCGCTACCGTCTGTTTCGCATCAAAACCGTCACCGGACCGGACGATCCGGGCATGATGAACGAGGTGATACACCGGCGTTATTCGCGACTGGTCAATGAGCAGGCGGCCCTGCCGGACCTGGTATTGGTGGATGGCGGCATCACGCAGGTCCGCGCCGCGCGTCGGGCCCTGGCGGCCATCGGCCTGCCGCATCTGCCGGTGGCGGGGCTGGCCAAACAGTACGAGGAAATCATACGTGACGACCAGGGCGCACCCCGTTCGCTGCTCCTGCCGCGCGAGTCGCCGGCTCTGAAAGTCCTCCAGCACCTGCGTGACGAAGCCCACCGGTTTGCCCTGACCTACCACCGCAAACTGCGCGCGCGGCGCATTCGGGAGTCGTCGCTGGATGAGATTCCAGGTATCGGCAAAAAACGCAAACAACAGTTGCTTGCGCACTTCGGTTCGGTGACGCGCCTCAAGCGCGCGACGATTGAGGATATTGCGCAGGTCCCCGGGTTTGGAAAAGAAATGGCCACCCTCATCCAACAGGCGCTGCACCCCGCCGTCACTATTTGAGGGCCCCGCCCTGTGCATACATGGCCCTGCGCAATTCCTTTGTTTCGCGTTGGGGCCGAGGGTTGAATCCGCCGCACATCATGACTCTTATTCGGTGGTGATTTCGGCGGCCTCGAATTCGTCACGTTCCATTTCAACAAGACGGATAGTGCGGGGTTTGGCCACTTCGCGCAGCAGGTTGTCCGATTCTTCCAGATGCGTGCGAATGGCCTTGATCATCTGTTGGAATTCTTCGCTGGTGCTGACGGCCTTGATCGTGCCGTCCACCATTTCCTGGATGTGGAGCACCTGTTTGATTTCGCTTTCCAGCGCCATGATTTTTTCAAGCTGCGTGCCCAGGGCGGTGGTGGCCTTCTGCATTTTGTCCACATGCTCGTTAAGCACGGACTCCAGTTGGTCTTTCCACGAGCCGCCGGCCTGGCTGATCTTTTCGGCCTCATTTCGCGTGGCCGTGATCAATTGTTGCGTTTCGCCGTGGATGCCGCTGCTGAGTTCATTGGAAAGTTTGCCGAAGGATGCCTGCATCGCCTGAAGCTGTTCAGTAATCGCGTTGGTCGCCTGGCCCCACTGTGTGCTCATGGACTCCTGCACGGATGCGAGTTGACCGGTCATTCCGCCGGTTACCTTGCTCAACTGCTCGGTCATGCTCTTCTGGCTCGCCTCGAGCAGTTGGGCCGCCTGTTGGGCGGTTGTGTTCCATCCGCCTGTAAGCACCATCTGGGTCTGCTTCAGCAGTTCCGCGGTTTCCTTCGACGACGCGGTCCACTCCGTAAACATCTTCTCCAGGTGCGCGGCAAAGGCCGATTCGTTCTTCTCGATTTCCTGCGCTGAATGCTGGCTCAAATCGTGGACCGCCGTACGGATGCTTTCCGCCATTTTCTCCGGTTGCGGGATGTACTGACGGAAGGCCTTGTCGATGGCCTCGCCCATCAGGTGCCCGAGTTCCTCCGCGGAAACCGAGGTGCCGGGCACATCCGCCGGGAGGCGGATCAGCAGGCGGGATTCAACATATTGATCAATGTGATTGAGCAGCAGAAAACGCATATACAACGTCACGGCCAGCACCGAAAACGGCGCCCACTCAATCAGATGCGCATTATTGTCGAGCCAGATACAAGGCGCCAGGACCAGCAGAATAAACGTGCCGCTAAGCAGTGCATTGCCGATGGCGCGACGGCTTTGCGCGCTGGCCAGCGTGGCCAGCGATTGTGGCGAACCGCCTTCGGCCCATGCCGTCAGCAGGATGTAGGCCCGGTACGCCAGCGGGCCGCTACCTTTGATTTCATCCGCTCTGGACCGGGCATCCGACCGACCTGATAGATTCATATCCTCCGGCAGGGGGTCTTTTTTGAGCGACAGAAAATCCATCGCCAGCCACAACCATTCGAGGATAATGAATGACCACACGATGCCGACGGCGTAAAATACAATCTGCATCCCGACCGAGCGCGCGAAGACTTGGTTGGAGTAGCGCGATATCAGGTACCCCAGCGCAATTCCTATCAGGATGACGGCAGAAATATTCGGCCCAATGCGGCATTTTCGCTTTCTAGAATCTCTTTTAATTGCCATATTTATATCCAGCTTTTGTTTCTATCCAATCCGGTGGACATAACAACGTTGGATGGAGTGTAGTTCAGAACATGCCGAGTTGTCAAAAGTTAAGAAACAGGATTAATAAAAAGGTTTTAATGTGTGAATAACCGGTTCGCAGGCATTATTTTGGCGGCTATCCTCCTGATGGGGCATCCTGGAGAGGGGTTGGCGGCGGATGAAACTATCCGCATAGACCATGTACCGGTCACGGTGACGCGGCGCGCGGTGGCCCGTCTTTTGTATCCGGATGCCTTTGTGAAGCTTGAGGGCGGGCGCTTCCGGAAGGGGCGTTTGTCGCCAACGGGAAAGAGACCCGAAGTTGTGAAGGTGGAAGGATTTTACATAGCGGCCTGTGAGATTACCGTCGAAACCTATGTGGCATTTTTGAACGCGACCCGGAGGATGGGCGCGCCGGAATATGGACAGTATGCCGTACAAGGAGGGCGTGTTTTCGCGCTTCCCGGACAGGAGAATCTACCGGCAGCTCATGTTTCGTATGACGAGGCCTGTGACTTTTGCCGCTGGCTGACCGGGCTGTGGGCCCTTGATGTGCGCCTGCCCACGGAGACCGAGTGGGAATACGCCGCGCGCGGTGGTATTGAGGCGGCCCCCTATCCATGGGGCTGGGGGACGCCCAGAGGGCGGGCCTGCTTCGACACCGACGGCGTTGTCCCGGTTGATGCGCTGCCGCCCAACCCGTACGGTCTCTACCAGATGGCCGGCAATGTATTCGAATGGTGTAAACCCGATGAGTATGCCCGCGATCAGGCCGTAGTCCGTGGTGGAAGCTGGTCTGAACGTTCCCCCTCCATCCTCCATGTCGCAAACCGGGTCCTCCTGCCAGTCTCCTATCGCGGCGCGGATGTTGGATTCCGTGTCATTGTTCCTTTGGCGACTGATTAGGGGCGTTCTCCTGATCGCTTCTCGTTTGAGAGTACCCTCCAGCATGTCGCCGTTTCTGCGTTAAAAAATATAAACAAAGAGGCGGCCCATTCTGCGGCTACAAAATGCTTTCGGATTGCAGTTTATCCAGGAAGTCCTGGGGATCGACCAGGTTCGGGTGTTTCTGGCGGGGCGGTGATTCCGCGACCTTGTCGAGTTTCTTGCGTTTGATCCAGAAATCGGGCTGCCGTTCCGCCAGCGCAATGGTCTTGGAGTGGCGGACGATACGGTCCAGGGCGCTGGTATATTCGCTGTAATAGATGCCGGCGATGGGGGTCACTTCATGGTTGGCGAGTTTGCTGAAGAATTCCCCTTTGGCATCGAGGCTCATCTTCATGTACTCATCGCGCGCCTCCATGATGCGCCGGGCGGTTTCCTGGAAGTCCTGTTTGTCGGGATTGAGCGAATCGATGACGAGAAAAAGGACATCCAGCGACTTTTTATAGAGGTTGAAGAGCCGTTCAAAGCTTTCGGAGTCGACCAGGGTGTCGGGCATCATTTTATTGCGGCTGATGGACAGGTCGCAGAATTCATCGATATGGTCGCCGATACGTTCGATATCGCTCATGCAGTGATCCAGGTGCTGAAGGAGAATCGCCTGCCGCCGGGACAGGTAACGGGACGTCAGCGATTTGATATAAATGCGCATGGAGGTCTTAATCTCGTTAACGATTTTCTCGTTCAGTTTGATTGTCTGGATGATCTTACGGTCGCTTTTGAAGAGAAGTTCCGCATTCAATCGCAGGCTTTGCGCGCAGATGGAGGCCACGCGCTGCAGCTCCTGAATGCCGGCGGCGATGGCCTTTTCGGGACGAGCGAGCAGTTTATTATCCAGGAAACTCGGTTGGGGCGGCGCCTTGCGGCTGGGGACGATCAGTGTGATAAAGCGGGCATAAGGCCGGGAGAAGGGCAACAGGAGGAGTGCGGCGGATGTGATCACCGCGGTGTGCAGGTTGGCGGTCTGATGGATCAGGTCGCTGGACGTCATCGGGATTATTTTAAAAAACAGGGGGGCCGCGATGATGGCCATGAGCACATTGGCGATATTGAAGACCAAATGGGAAATGGCGGTGCGCCGCGCCTCGATATTCGTGCCGATACTGCCAAGCAGGCCGGTGGCGCAGGTGCCGATATGCGCGCCCAGCACGATGGGATATACCTGCTGGAAGTTGGTGAAAACACCCGCGGATATCAGGGCGTAGCACATACCGATAGTCGCGCCGCTGCTCTGGATAACGCCGGTAATGGATGTGGCGATCAGCACGCCGAAGAGCATCCCGCCCAGCGAGGAACCGTCCACGCGGCACAACAACGGCGCCAGGGCCTCGCGGTGCGGTTTGATGGCTTCACTCATGGTGCGCATGCCGAGGAAAAGGAGGCCAAAACCCATGATGGCGCGCCCGATATTCTTGGTTTTCATGTTCGGCGAGGCCATGTTGATGATGAAGCCGATGGCGATGGCGAAGAAGCAGTACTTGTCGAGCTTGAAGGAAATCACCTGCATCGAAAGGGTCGTCCCGATATTGGCGCCCAGCATGGTGGGGATGGCCTCGATCAAGGTCATCAGGCCCGCATTCACAAACCCCACCAGCATGACCGTCGTCGCGCTGCTGTGCACAAGAAAACCAAGAACAGTACCGAGGGATATGCCGGCAAGCGGATTGCGTGTGGTGCGCGCAAGGATCGTCCTCAGACCGCTTCCGGCCACTTTCTTCAGACCGTCCGTCATGACGTTCATACCAAAAATGAACAGGGCCAGCCCGCCAAGAACAGCAAAAATCAAAAAGAACAAGTCGTTTGGGTCCATACAAATCTCTTTCACATACAGCAAAGCACTCTCGCACATCTACAGGGGAATGTCACCCAAAAAAGGAAATGTTGTATAGCCCGCTTTTGCTGGTTAGGTGGTAGGTGATTAGGATCAGCGATGGGTTGCAGGGTGGTAGGTGGTATGGTTCGCCGCTCCTACTCGCACTCTTCCAATCGCCGATCAAGCCGGCGGTTGCTCCGCAGGGACCACTATATGATCTTTCCCGGCATGGTGGGGCGGGACGGGGCGTCGGGGAAGCTGACTTCGAGCTGGAAGGGAGAGGGGATCATCCAGGTCCCTGAACGGCTGAGGTCCCGGACCTCGGATAAGCCGTTGAGCATGTCGTGCACACACCAGCGTCCGTCACCAAGCCAAAAGGCCTGGTATTCGGTGTGTCCCATGCCATTACATACGATTGGAATTGTGCCATGCATTGCCTACCGCCATTCTTATTCGCTTAAAATCTTTTATACTTTTTAGAACCAATGTCTTAATGAGCAGTATTTGTGCCAGCATGAAAACGCATAAGGTCCAGCCCGCAAGGATTCTCAAATTTGACAATCGCTGTTGTGCGGCGGCTCCCGCTGGATCGTCGCATAAATAGCTTGATTAGACCGGGCATTTCTTAGCAATATGCGGCGATTTTCAGGATTAGATAATGGTATTCAGTTCAATTACATTTTTGTTTTTCTTTCTGCCGCTGGTTTTGCTGGTGTATTTTGTGATCCCCCGGCGGGGGCGGAATGCGTTTTTACTGGTTTCGAGTCTTATTTTTTATATCTGGGGGGAGGGTTGGTTTGTCTTGTTGATGCTGGCGTCCAGCGCGCTCGACTACCTGTGCGGATGGATCATTTTCGGGCAGTTCAGGCAGTTGCCCCGGGATGAAAGGGGAAACCTGCCCAAGCGGCGCACGAAGATGCAGCGGATCGCCCTGATTGCCTCGCTCGTCGGCAACCTGGGCATGCTCGGCTTCTTTAAATACTTCAATTTCTTCACCGAGAATTACAATGCGCTGGTTTCGATGCTCGGGTTGACCTCGATTTCGCTCAAGTATGTGGTCACGATCGGGCTTCCGCTGGGGATCAGTTTCTATACCTTCCAGTCGATGAGCTATACCATCGACATTTACCGGGGCACGGTGGAGGCCACGCGCCATCCAATTAACTTTGCCTGTTTTGTGACGATGTTTCCCCAGTTGGTGGCTGGACCGATTGTGCGCTACCGGGACGTTGCCAGGGAGCTGGCCCACCGGCATATTCATTTCGATGATTTTGCGGCCGGGGTGCGCCTGTTCCTGATCGGACTGGCCAAGAAAGTTCTGGTCGCGAACATCCTGGCGGAGCCGGCGGATCAAATCTACGCCATGGCGGCGGAGCACCTGCCTTGCAGCGTGGCGTGGCTGGGCGCCATCCTCTTTCCCCTGCAGCTCTATTTTGATTTTTCGGGCTATTCGGATATGGCCATCGGCATGGGGCGGATGTTCGGGTTTCATTTTCCTCGCAATTTCAATTATCCGTTCATCAGCCGCACCGCCGTCGAATTCTGGGCGCGCTGGCATATCACCCTCTCGCAGTGGTTGCGTGACTATGTCTTCGTTTCGATGGGCGGCTATCGCTGCTCCCGCAAGCGCGCCTTCTTCAATCTGGTGTTTACCTTCTTCCTGTGCGGTTTGTGGCACGGAGCGAGCTGGAACTACATCCTTTTCGGGGTGATTCCCGGCTCCCTGATGGTGTTTGAACGTATCGTCAAGGCGAATAAACGCGCATTTTTCAGTGGACGGCTGGTACACCTTGTGTACGGTTTTCCCATGATTGTCGGGTTGATGGTTATCTTCCGCACGGATAATTTAGCCCACGCGGGCCGCTACCTGGCGGCCATGGCGGGCATGTCCGCCGCTCCCGCTGCGGATATCAACATCCACCTGTACCTCAATCCCGAAGTGTGGCTTGTGATGGCCTGCGCGATTATCGGAAGCATGCCTTTCATCCCCTGGCTGCGGCACCATTTTGACCGGTGGGCCGAGGTCTCGCCGCGGTGGCTGGGGGCGCCGGTTACCGAGTGGATACGCCAGGTGGGTATGTACATTCTTTTGATGGCCCTGCTGGTCCTGTGCGCGATGAAGCTGGCGGCGGGAACCTACAATCCGTTTATTTATTTCAAGTTTTAGTGAGAACAGTGAAAACAAGATTCCATAGTGTAATGAATATACTGTTGGTCGCCTCATTCCTTGTGGTGATCTGGCTGCCGATGGCGCTGATGATCGTGCGACCCTCCGGGGACCCGTCCGAAGCGGGCCCGGAAAAGCGCGCGCTGGGGACCTTCCCTACGCTTGAATGGAACCGTGAGGCGTGGCGGCTATTTCCCCGGCATGTGGATGTCTGGCTTCAGGATCATTTCGGATTACGCAATCAGCTCATCCACCTGCACAACTGGATGTCGTATTTCTGGTTCAATGTCTCTCCCTCGCCCAAGGTCATTGTGGG
>RZZM01000639.1 GCA_009929845.1 Spartobacteria bacterium | reverse complement strand
GTCGCGCACAGGTCATTCTCCGAATCGGCTACGGCGGCAAGCCTGATTATTCCAGCCGTCGCCCCTTCGATCAGGTCGTCGACGTCGGCGGCGGCGCGCTTCCCGGGCATGGATTCGAGAGCGGAGGTACTTCGTCCCGCGGCGTCCTCGGCCGTGTCCGCACGTACGGACAGCGCCTGAACGTTTTTCGTAAACCGTGAGCGTAACTGCGGGGCGCCGTCCCCGCTCGTCCGATTCAAGGGAGCGGGGCGGAAAATCCGATTTCTCTTGACGTTATGGCAATGATGCCTATTGTGGCCGCGTATTTTTTAAATCAGTACAGGAGACGATAAAATGGCTGACGATCTGGACCCGGCCACGGTTACATGGCAGCAATATGTGGGCCTTTCTTTGGAGGATAAAGGGCGGCTTCTCGACATTTTCCGAGACCAGAATCCCGCTCTGGTGGAAGATGCACTTCGCGACCATGCGTTCGTAGCGTTTACCGGGCAAGGAGATATGGTTTTCGCGGGGAATAACCTCAGCAATATCCCTAGTGATGAACGGCTTGCAGGCATTGGCATTGCGGCAAACGCTCCCGTTCTTCTGTTCAGCAAATCTGGCGGTCCGAATGTTTAAACGCGCCGGAATGGGAGGCGGAGTAAAACCCCTTCTTTTACTCCGTCCCCGTTTGCCGGCGAACGCCGTGTTCCTGAGGAATGCCTCTCTCTGATTTTGCGCCTGACGGCACGATTTAGAATTGCTGCTAAAAAACCGGACAGGTTTCCAAGGGTGTGAGAAATATTGGCTAATCGGAATAGGGGACCATTTTATAACCACAAGCGATGTGCACAAATGCCTTCACTTTCCTAAATGCCTTAAGCAGGTTAAGGCGTCTGCCATAATTCTTCAGGAGGCGCATGGCTCGACCATGGCGAGGTTCATAAAGATCAGAATTATCCCCAACCTCAATCTCGCTGTTAAAATAATTGTCGCTACCCGGATCAAAATGAAACCTGCTTTGGATACAGCATGCGGGGACTATCTGGTGCACGGAATTTTGGCGGGCCACTTCGGATGCCGTGCAATTGAACAGATAGTTATCGTTGTAAACATGGAACTCAGGCGGCGCGTCGACGAAGCGCCGCGCCGCTTCTTTCCGTATAATATATCCTCCCGCCCCGGCCGCCCACGCATGCCGAAACCGGTTAGGCATTACTTTTTGCAACTTTCTGCCTCCAACCGAAACGCTGTCACGGGAGGATAGCAACACACGAAACATCGGTGCTTCCAGTCTGACAATATCGCAATCTTCAGGAATCCAGGATGAGTCTTTTATCACGGTTCCTACAAAGGGTGAGAGGACCATGTCATCCTCAAAAATGGCGGTATAGGCATCCGGAGATTCGGCAGCAAGCTGTCTGGCGCCCTGATGACTCAAAAAACAAGCCATTTTACCTTTTGTCCACTTTCCCAGGATCTCAATCCGGGGTCTAGCTTTTGAAAATTCAGCAAAATCTTCATCGGAAATCTTTTGGGCGTCGATGGCGGGAAAGCGCTCGAACGGGATACCCAGCGCCTCAAAACGGGCGCTCATCCATTCCAGACGCTCCGGGTTTCTATCCAGGTTTATTACAAATACTTTTACGGGGCTATGCAGTTAAACGCCTACCCACAAGATGTAGTATTCAACGTATCCGCTGGAACCGGGCCGATTTGTAAAGCCTGTTCGATCAGTCGA
>RZZM01000638.1 GCA_009929845.1 Spartobacteria bacterium | reverse complement strand
GAGCTATTTGCGTTGTAGTTTTTTCTGAGCTGCAAAAGCACAGAATCGTCCCGGATTTTCTGTAGGTTTGATGCCAGAGGTCTCCTATTGGCGATATTTGGGGTCGATTTTTCCTTGTTGAGTTTTTGTGCGGCGTTTTTTGGCACATCTCTCCCGTGCCCCTCGCAGAATCACTTATCTGTTGGATACGCTGAATTCAGGCTGCTCGCGGCCAAGCGGGTTCTATCAGAGAGCGCATCTTCTTTGCCTGCCCCTGGCGGATACGGCCCAGGGCCATGGCCAGCATGACGACAAGCGCAAGTCCGACCTGAACCTGCATCTTTTTCTGACCACGGATGAAGTGACGCTCAAAGCCAAAGCTGACATCTAGACGGCTGTTGACTCGTTCAACCGCTGTGCGTTTTTTGTAGAGGCGCGTAAATTTGTAACTGCCGCGCGGCACCGGAATGAAGCGCCGCCGATTGAGATCTAACGGAATCCGAACCACCCGACCGTAAGCGCTGCTGCCACAGCGCTCGCGCTCAGGACAGTCCAGTCCGTAAACTGCGGCCGGACAACGATATTTCAGGGTGCCGCGCGTCTTCTCAAAGCCGTCATAAGCCAGAGCCATCATCTGGTCGGTGGCCAACCCGGGAACGCAGAACAGGGTGCCATCCTGGTCATAGACGATGACATCAGCGCGGGCCGGATCAAGAGGACGGGTTGTTTCGCCATCTTTCCAGTCGTGGCGAATATCGATGATCGGTGCGATCTGATACCTGTCGTACAGTTGCTGATTGTTGACCTGACTGTCGTAGCCCCGATCGCCACTTAAGGTTTGGGCCTGCTTCACGATCTCGGGGTGATGCTGCTTGAGCTCGGCCAGCAGGGGCAGCAACTGGGTGGTGTCATTGACTGAGGCCTTGGTGACGCTGTAGCCCACCGGCAGTTCATAGTCGGCGTCGATGAGCAGGTGCAGTTTGTAGCCAAACCAATGGCTGACCTTGCTCCACAGGCTGCCGTCAGCTCGCTGACCATGATAACTTTTCGTGCCCCAGTCGGCATCGGTGTCGCGCCGACCATCGCGAACCTTGTCACTCTTTTTGCCGGCTGAATCAATCGCTTTACCGTCAACCGCCAGATTGACACCCAAATCGGGCAGTGCCTGGCGGAGCTCTTCCACCAGACGGTCGAACATGGCCCGGATCTCTTCTTCGTGACGCTGAAGGCTTGCAAGAAAACGTGAAAACACGTGCGCCGGTGGCACGGCCTGGATTCCCCGGCACAGATCATAGCCGCAGCACTGGCGCAACTCGGCATTGCGTAACAGCTCCCGGCGCAAGGAGGCGATCGAAGCATGTTGAAACACAATACCGGCCAGAAGGGTATTCCAGATCACGCGTACCGGATAGTCATTGCGCCCTTTGCCACGTTCTTGTTCGAGCAGGCTCATCAGATCTTCGTCGGGCAAGACGGACAGAACCAAGTGCAAACGATCCAGATCGGAACACGCATCAATGTCTTGCCAGGAGAACAGGGACGGTTGTAATATGGTTGCCATAGCGGACCTCTTTTTTTGTTGTGGTGACACCGATTATACCCTAATCGGTTAAAAGAAGTCCGCTATTTTATTGCCTTTTTTCCTTATCAGGACGGTCACTCTGCTCTGGGGGGATTTTACGGAAAAGAGCCAGCGGACCCAACAATGCCATGACTTTACGTTGGTATCGTGGGGGAAACTG
>RZZM01000637.1 GCA_009929845.1 Spartobacteria bacterium | reverse complement strand
CACGTAACATACGGCTCCAGATTCCCTTTGTCAGCGCCGCGATGGATACCGTAACCGAGGCGCAAATGGCCATTGCCATGGCCATGCTCGGCGGCATCGGCATTATTCACAAGAATCTGCCGCCTGAGCTTCAGGCTGCGGAAGTGCGCTCCGTAAAGCACCACCTCAACGGACTGATCGCCCGTCCCGTCACCTTCCGCGACACCGACACCATTGCCCAC
Organism: Spartobacteria bacterium; assembly: GCA_009929845.1. Taxonomy (GTDB): domain Bacteria; phylum Verrucomicrobiota; class Kiritimatiellia; order RZYC01; family RZYC01; genus RZZM01. Next base: position 1,508 of record RZZM01000637.1, on the reverse strand, counting down.
CTGCGTGAAACACGGCAACAAAAGGGCTACACGTTCAGTGGATTTCCGATTGTTGACGCCGAGAGCAATCTGGTCGGCATACTGACCGCCGCGGACATCAAGTTCACGCGCGACCTCGAACAGCCCATCTCCCAGATCATGACCCGCGAGATCATCGCTGCGCCGCCCGGCACCACCCTGGAGCAGGCCTACGAGATCATGAATACAAACAAAATCGGCAAGCTGCCCCTCGTGGAGAATGGGAAACTGCTGGGGCTCTACAGTTACGCGGATGTCAGCACGCTGGTTGAAAATGTCCGCCCCATGTACAACCGCGACGCGGGCTACCGCCTGCGCGCGGGCGCGGCCATCGGTCCCAGGGACGAAAAGCGCGTGGAAATGCTCGCCGATGAAGAGGTGGACGTCATCGTCGTCGATACCGCGCACGGCCACAGCGCCGGGGTCATCGAAATGACCCGCTGGGTCAAGAAACACTATCCCCATATTGATGTGATCGCCGGCAATATCGCCTCCGGCGACGCCGCCCTGGCGCTGCGCGACGCGGGCGCCGACGCCGTAAAGGTCGGCATCGGTCCCGGCTCGATTTGCACCACCCGCGTGGTCGCAGGTGTGGGGGTGCCCCAGATTACCGCGATTTACGAGTGCGCCAAAGCGCTTAACGACAGCATTCCGGTCATCGCCGATGGCGGCATACGGCACTCGGGCGATGTCGCCAAGGCCATCACCGCCGGCGCCAATACGGTCATGATGGGCTCCATCCTGGCCGGCACCAAGGAAAGTCCCGGCGAAAAAATCATCTACCAGGGCCGCCAATATGTTATTTACCGGGGCATGGGCAGTCTCGACGCGATGAAATCACGCGCGGGAAGCCGCGAACGCTATGGGCAAGGCAATGTGTCCGAGGAGGACCTCGTCCCGGAAGGCATCGAGGGCATGGTGCCCTTCGCCGGCTCCGTGGCCAAGGTCATGGTCCAGTACCGCGGCGGACTGCAGGCCTCCATGGGCTACTCCGGATGCCGGACCATCGACGAACTCCGCCAACGCGGAAAATTTGTCCGCGTCACCCACGCCGGTGTCAAGGAAGCCCACCCCCACGATGTGGTCATTACCAAGGAAGCCCCCAACTATCGTTCATGAAATCAGCGGTCAGCCTCGGCGCTGCAGGCGATAGTGCGATTATAAACACTCCGTGGACTCCAGCGAAGCGGGTGGTTTAATTCTGCGGCGCCTTTGTATGAATGGAATTTTTGATGATTTTTGCCATTTTTTCGGCATTTTCGACGCGAAACATGCAGCGGCCCGCCGTGCGCGGCAGTCTAAAGCTGTTTCACATGTTTTTATCCGCGTTCATCTGCGTTCATCCGTGGCTAACAAAATGGGTTATTGAGAAGCTACCAAAAAAGCAACAAAAATAACGAATTCACTCCAGATGCAGCCGTTGCGAGGGGAATATCGCCCGTTACAAATAAAACCCATCTGAATTTCAGCGTTTGTAAGAAAAGGTGGGA
>RZZM01000208.1 GCA_009929845.1 Spartobacteria bacterium | reverse complement strand
CTGGCGCTGGTGACGGCCGACAGCGACCAGAACAACCGTTTTTATTATTGTCAGTCGGAGTTGACGGCGGACTTGACGGGGTCCACGGCGCTGCGTATTCGTCGCGCTTCCGACAACCGTGCAGCGGTCAATTACAACTGGGTCGTGGTGGCGTTCGATACAAACAAGATTGACAGCCTGCAGCATGGGGCGACAACGGTGACCACGCAGCAGGAGGTTTCGCCCCGGCAGGTGACCATTTCCTCGGTCGATACGAATTCAGCGTTGTTGTTGTTCCAGTCGCGCAGCACCGTAAACCGCGGCATTCCGCATTCGGGGATGGCGGGACGGATCAGTGGCGCGACGGAGTTGGAGTTTTACCAGCACATCAGCGGCGCGAGCGGGACGCAGTACCTCGAGTATTATGTCATTGATTTCGGGTCGAACGCGGTGGTCCGCCGGGGAATGATCGATTATTCCTCCGATGCCAATTGGCTGGTTGCGAATGTTTCGCTCTCGCCGACGGTGGATGTCTCGCAGGCGATCGGATGGCATGGCAACACCTGCGACGGGTCCGACACGGAAAATGCCTATCCGCGGCCTTTTGCAACGTCGCTGCTTACCACCACGAACCTGCAGATTGAGCGCCAGTACAGCGGACAGGCCAGCTACATCCAATGGCAGGTACTGGAGTTTATCACACCACCCGAGCCGGATTTGCCGGAAACCAATTACTGGAATGCGAGCTGGACCTACCGGCGTCCGGTGAGTACCTCCGGCGGCGCGGGGGGCGCAGTGCGTGTTTCGTTGTCGGGCGGAACGACCCCGACGGCGGCGGAGGTATACAGTCGCTGCCGTCCGGACGCCGAGGATTTGCGCGTGGCCTATTGGGATGGTTCGCGCTGGCTTGAACTGGACCGCAATGTATCCGATTTTTCGAGCAGCGCCATTGAAATCGCCTTCCAGAACCAGGCGACGGGGGCGTCGACAAACCATTATATCTTTTATGGCAATCCGATTGCCGGCAATGCGCCCACGGATGCGGAAGGGGTCACGGTGTTTTTTGACGACATGGAAACGGACAAGGGGTGGACGCACGGGGGGACGCAGGACGAGTGGGAGCGCAGCGCGCCGCGCGGCCTGGGCGGTAATGATCCGGCTTCGAATCCACAGGGCAACCCGGATCCCGTGGCGGACCACACGCCGGGCAGCGGGACCAATTGTTGGGGGCAGGACCTGACGGGCCTGGGCACATACGCGGGCAACTATCAGAACAACGACCAGAGTTATCTGGTGTCGCCGGCCATCGACTGTACGGGGATCACCAATGTAACGCTGAATTTCTGGCGTTACCTGAACCTGGAGGGGAACAATTACGACTATGCGTATGTGGATGTGAGCACGGATGGTTCGGGCTGGACCACGGTGTGGACAGGCGGGGCATCCTGGGGTGAGCGTGTCCTGGATTCGGCCTGGACGAATATCACGTATAACATTTCGTCGGTGGCGGACAATCAGGCCACGGTGTATATCCGTTTTCGGACGCAGACGGATGGCAGTTGGACGTATGCGGGATGGAACATTGATGATGTGAGCGTATACGGCAGCAGCAGTGTAGGGACGTTGGGCGGCGAGGAAACGGGCTGGAACAATGACTGGTCGGAGGGTTGGAACTGGTTAAACGGCAGCGTACCGACCTCGAACGACACGGTGATCATTGACGGGACCTACCTGCACGCCCCGGAAGTGGACGTGGATGCCGCCTGCGCGCGTTTGTACCTGGGGAGCGGTTCGACGAACACCTCGTTGACGTTGACGGAGGACCTGGTGGTGCAGGGCGACCTGGAGGTGGATGGGGACTGGTCCCTGCTGGGGAACGGGGGCAGCATGACCGTGCATGATCCGATTACTATCAATGAAAGCCTGACCATGCGGGGCGGGTTTGTGCTGACCAACGAAGCTTCGCTGACTGTAAACGGCTCCTTTTACATGTATGGGGATTGCACCTTGAAGCCCGGCAGCGGCATCACCTCGACCGGGCTGGTTTGTTTTGTGGCCGAGGACGGGGCGGGACCGCTGGTCACGCCGTTGTCCGGGGCGTACAGTTTCCGCGTGTTGCGCGGCGGCAGCATTCGGCTGGACGGGGTGACGCTGGATGGCTTGGATGCCACGGGGCTGAATATCCAGGACGGGGCCACCATTCTGGACCTGGACAATGTCGCGTTTACCAACGGGGCCGGGGGCACGTACCTGAACCTCGAAACCCTGATCGGGCGGCACAATTTTTCGTTGTGCCAGTTCGACAGCGACTGCCTGTACAATGTTTCGACGCCGACCAATGGGACGATTATCGTCAACATGATCAACGCCTACGGCGCGCGCGCCGGTGAGGCCTATGAACACGAAGGAACGGGCACGCAGATCAACTGGATGGAGTACAAGCAATGGATCGGCGGGTATGCCGGCGCCGAAACCAACTGGCACGAGGCGAACAACTGGCTGCCTGTGGGCGTTCCTGCCGTCGGGGACGACATTGTGATTCCGGATACCGGGTATGCCTGTATGGTCTATGACGGTACGGGCGCCTCCTGCCGGAACATTGAGATTTCCGACGGGACGCTGGCCTTGCGAAATGGTGATACCCTGACGGTGTACGGCTATTTTTATAACAGTTCGCAGGGGACGTTCCTGGCCGGCGACAGCGCTGTTTGTTTTGCGGGGGATGTGGACCAGATGGTTGATTCGGGCGGCGACAGTTTTGCCGCGCTGGTGGTCGATAAATCCGATGGCGAGCTGCTGGCGATGAGCGCGTTGACGCTGAGCAGCACCTGTACGGTAATCAACGGGGTCTTTAATCCGGGGGCCTTCACCGTCACTGCCGGAGAAGGCCTGCATGTTCAATCCGGGGGCACGTTGCGTTTTTCGTACAATGGCACGGTGGCCGTTGGCTCGAATCAGGTTTTCCTGGTGGACGGGGCGCTGGAAGCGGCAGGCGGACATCCGCGGATAATCCAGGCGGCGCCGAACGGGTGGTATGCCTTGCGGATCGCCTCGGGCGGGTCCATCAACGCGCAGGCCCTGACGATATCAGGCGTCGGCGCCAACGGATTGCACATTGAGGCGGGGGCAGACATTGTTTCGCTGAGCAACGTTCGTTTCGAGCAGGTCTGGCCCGGCGGGCGGCATTTGTCCATTTATCGGTCCGGGGGATACACCGGCACGTTATACGGATGTTCTTTCGACGACAGTTTCGGAACGGGCGTGGGCAACAATGTGTACGCCAACGGGGACGGCAGTCCCGCCGTCATTTACATGAGCGAATATTCCGGGGCGGGGAGCGGCGAAGCCTATGATGCGGAAGTCGGGGGCGCGGACATCATCTGGACCGTCTCGCGGACGTGGGAAGGCAAATGGCGCAGTCGTCGTTCGCTTTCGGTGCCCGCCGCGCCGACCAACTATACGGTGCGTGTGTTGCTGACCGACGCGACCACTCCCACGGCGCAGGACATTTACAGTGTCAGCCGTGCGGATGGCTTTGACGTGCGTATCGGGTACTGGGACGGGGCCGCCTGGCAGGAGATTGCCCGCGAAGTCGTCACTATGTCGGCCACCACCGTGGAGGTGTATTTCGCCAAGCAGACCCCCTTGGCTTCAACTAATTATTATCTCTTTTACAACAATCCGGACGCCGACATCGGGCCTATAGACCTGGGCAGTATCTATGCCTTTGGAGATACCTTTGAAACCGATCGTTCATGGACGCACACGGGCTCGCGCGACGAGTGGCAGCGGGGGGAACCCATAGGGCTGGGCGCGACGGACCCGGAATCCACGCCCGCGGGATATCCCGACCCGACCGAGGACCACACGCCTGGCGACGGCCTCCTCTGCTGGGGGCAGGATCTGACCGGCCTGGGGACCTATCCGGGCAACTATGAGAACAATTCTGACAACTGGCTGATCTCACCGGCTATCAACTGTGTCGGACTGACTAACGTGCACATTGCGTTGTGGAAGTATTTGAACTTCGAGGGGAACGACTGGGATTTCGCCTATGTGGATGTCAGCCGCAACGGGAGCACCTGGACGACCGCCTGGCAGCAGGGGTTGGTCTCGGGTGAGCGGTCCATTGATTCCGAATGGAATCACCTGGGGCCGTTTGATGTATCCTCCGTGGCTGACGGGCAGGCCACCGTTTATGTACGTGTACGATTGGATGCCGATGGCGGGTGGACCTATTCGGGATGGAACGTGGATGACTTCAAGCTGTTCGGGCTGGTGGATGTCAGCGGTGTCGGCGGCGAGCAGAACGACTGGCATTCGCGTTGGTCGGATGGATGGAACTGGTTGCCCAAGGGCGTGCCGACGACGAATGAAGATGTGGTGATTGACGGGTATTACTATGCGCCGGAGGTCGACGTGGACGCCGTGTGCGCGAGTTTGCAGTTGGGCGCCCATACCGGCAGCAGTCTGACCCTGTCGCATGATTTGCGTCTGATGGGGGACGCGCGGGTTGGTCCGGCGGGCACGTTGCTGGGCAGCGGGGGGGATTTGACGGCGCCCGGGCAATTACGCATTGATGCCGGTGGCGTGGTTGCGCTGGGTGGCGGTGCGCATATCGTTCCCTCGGTCGTCGCGGATGGCCTGCTGGCCATAAGCAACGCGACCGTACTGGTGGCGCAGGGCGTCACCGTGGACGGCGGGTTGCGGCTCTATGGCGACACCTCGTTGGGCCTTGGCGGCAACCTGGCGATCTACGGGGTCTTCGAGTCCGCCTATGGCGGCACGGTGCAGCCCATTGTATACGGAAACGGCACGAACTACGCCTTTACCGTTTATTCCGGCGGGTCGGTGGATATTGATGGACTGACGTGCAGCAATCTCAACCTCAAGGGCCTGGACATTCGGACCGGCGCCACGATTGCGGATATTGACAATTTGAAATGCGTCAACGGCAAAGTCGGTGGAGTGTATTTGAACCTGGGGGTTTTCAACGGCAGTTACAGTTTCATGCTGTGCAGCTTTGACAGCGCCTGCGCGACCAACGTGGCGACCGCGGATGGCGGTTCGGTGGTGGTGAGCATGATCAACGCCGGGGGCGCCAAGGGCGTCGCGCCCGCCGGGGAAGACAACGACTATGACGGGTATGGCACCCAGATCAACTGGACCTACTACAAGCAATGGATCGGCGGCGCGTCCGGCCAGGAAACCCAATGGAACGTGGCCGCGAACTGGTCGCCTGCCGGTGTTCCCACAGTGGCGGACAACATCCTTATCCCCCTGCCCGCGGGCGGATGGGCATGTGAAATCCAGGATGCCGCCGGCGGCGTCTGCCGTACGATACAGATTTCGGACGGCACCCTGCGGCTCCTGAATGATCGGACGTTGACGGTGCATGGCGATTTCCTCAACAGTGTCGGGGGCGTCGTGCAGCCCGTTTCCGGTACCCTCGTGTTTGCGGGCGGCGCGGACCAAAACCTGTCGCCCGTGGGGGACGCCCTCGACCGGATGCGGATCGAAAAGACGGGCGGCGACCTGTTGTTGAGCGGGGCCTTGACGGTCACCGGGCGGCTGGATATTGTCGGCGGGAATTTTGATCCGGGCACGTACCCGGTGACGCTGGAGGGGGGCATGACGATCAGGACCAACGGCGCCATTGAGCTGGCCGACAGCGCGCGCCTGGAAATCGGCGACGACGCCCAGGTCGTGATCAACGGCCTGATCAACGCCGCCGGTTCGCCCGTCATCACTCACAGCGGCACGGGGCGCTTCCGGTTCCTCATCGACTCCAACGGCGTCGCGAATATCCGTAACCTCAATTTCAGTTTTGCCGACACCAACGGGTTGGTGGTCGCCGCCGGGGCGACCATGGTGAACATGAATCACATCCTCTTCAGCGATGCCGCCGCGGGTGGGCGGCACCTCTCGATTTACCGGAACGCGGGCTATACCGGCACCCTGTCCGGGTGTGAATTTGACAGTTCCTTCGGTCCCGGTGTCGGGCGCAATGTCTTTGCCGACGGGAACGGGAACAGCGTCATCGTTCGGATGAGCAATTATGGCGGTCCGGGCGGGGGCGAGGACTATGACGAAGAGGTCAACGGCGCAAGCATCCTCTGGGCCGGCGAACGTACCTGGCGGGGCAACTGGCTTTACCGGCGCGCGATTTCGGTGCCTGCCGCCGCCACCAACTACACCATCCGGCTGCGGCTGGACGCGGCGACCTCACCGACCGCCGCCGAAATTTATTCGCGCTGTCAGTCCGACGCGGACGACTTGCGCATCGGCTACCGGACCGGCGACACCTGGGTTGATCTGGACCGTGACGTCACGGCGTTTTCCTCCTCCCTGATTGACGTCTATTTCAGCAAACAGGATGTCGCCGCCTCCACCGATTATTACCTGTACTACGGCAACGTCCATGCCGACGCTGCCCCGTGTTCATTGGACCATGTCTATGCCTTTGCCGACGACATGGAGACACACAAGGGGTGGACACATGGCGGCACCTTTGACGATTGGCAGCGGGACATTCCGCGCGGCATCGGCTCGACGGATCCGCAATCCCTGCCGACAGTTGGCTATGTGGACCCGAGTACGGACCACACACCGTATGGCACACGCTGCATGGGCAATGATCTGACCGGCATCGGGGCCATTGCCGGCAACTATCGGAACAATGCCGCAAATTACCTGCGGAGTCCGGCCATCAACTGTTCCCAGCTTTCGGGAACGACGTTCGCTTACTGGCGTTGGCTGAATGTGCGCAGCGGGGACCAGGCCTGGATACAGGTCAGCCCGGACGCCGCCAACTGGACCACGATCTGGACCAATACCGGCCGCAGTCAGGTGGAGGACCGCGCATGGACCAACCAATCCTTTGATATCTCCGGTATCGCCGACGGGGATGCCTCGGTCTACATTCGCGTGATGCTGACCACCGATAATGTGGGGATGTGGGCTGGCTGGAACCTGGATGACCTGCGCATTTACTCCGTTTCCTCGGTGGTGGCCGTGGCGTCGGAGGAGACCGAGTGGAACACCAAGTGGTCGGAGGGCTGGAACTGGAGTCCGTCCGGCATCCCCTGCACCAATGATGATGTCTACATTGGCGCGGCCGTCAATATGCCGGAAGTGGACATCCCCGCGGAATGCGCCGGCCTGACCCTTTCGGGCAGTGGCGTTTCCCTGACCTTGCGCACCAACCTGACCATCCTGGGGAACACCCGCATCGGAACCAATGCGCTGCTGGACGCCAACGGAATCACCTTCTCCTCGCTTGGCAACATCGAAAACCACGGCACCCTCAGTGCCGGCCAGGTCCTGAATCTCTCCGGCAACTTCTTCAACTACGGCGTTTTCTCCAACAACAGCGGGCAGGTGAATTTCCTTGGGTCGAGCACCCTGGGCGGCAACCAACTGATCACCTTCCACAACGTTGCGATATCCAATGCCATGACCGCCATCAACGGGCGGGTGGATGTCTCCGGTAATTGGGCGAACAAGGGGGTCTTCTTTGCCAATGGCGGCACGGTGAATTTTGTGGGAAGCGCGGCCCAGACTGTCGAGACGGGCTCCTCGCCATGGTACGCGATCCGGGTCAGTAATCCCTCGGCGGGTGGCGTCTCGTTTATTGACGGCTTCAAGACGGACTATTTCACGGATACAACCCCTGGCTCGCGTCTGTTTTTCAAGTGGCAGGACGAGACCAATGACGTCTTTGAAATCGCCGCTTCGGGCGGGCTTGTGCTCAGCGGGTCCACCGAGGAGCCGATTGTGCTGCGCCGCTACGGGGGCAGCGATACGGAAACCAATCTCTGGGAAATCTATCCCTCCGCCGGCGACGGGGTCTGGACGGTATCCGGCGTGGATGTCTCCTTCTCCGTCAATACCGCCAGCAATTACATCAATCCGGCCGGCAGCAGCATCGACTCGGGAACCACCTTCAACTGGTTTGTCCCGTTGTATGTCCAGTTGCGCGATTTCTATGCCATGGGCTGCGCCGACGCCCGGGTGCTGGTGCGCTGGACCACCGCGACGGAAATCAACAATTACGGCTTCAATATCTATCGGGCGGCGTCCGAAACCGGCGGGTGGATCCGCCTGAATGCACAGGTCATCCAGGGCCTGGGGATGTCGGTGCGCGGCGCGCCATATGAATTTTCAGATACGGATGTGATGCCGGGCTTTACGTACTACTACCTGCTGGAGGCCATCGAGTACGACGGCCGGTCCGAGATGTTCGGCCCGGTCGGCGCTACGCCGGGGCTTGATCTGGACGGGGACGGGATGAGCGACGACTGGGAGGTCTACTTTAATGTCGATGACCCGGATGCGGACCCGGACGGGGATGGCTACACCAATCTTGAAGAATACCTCAACGGCACTGATCCGACCCGCTCCGACCGGCCTGGCACGGGCGTGCGCAACGCGCCGGGGGACGG
>RZZM01000635.1 GCA_009929845.1 Spartobacteria bacterium | reverse complement strand
CAGCCTTACGTGTTTGTTTTAAGGACAGAAATAAATGCGTGCTGCGGGATACTGACCTTCCCTACCTGCTTCATTTTCTTTTTGCCTTCTTTTTGTTTCTCCAGCAGCTTCCGTTTACGGGTGATGTCGCCGCCGTAGCACTTCGCGGTGACGTCCTTGCGCAGGGCCCGGATGGTCTCGCGGGCAATCACATTTCTTCCTATGGCCGCCTGGAGCGGTATCTTGAAAAGCTGCGGCGGGATGACCTCCTTGAGTGACTTGCAGATTTCCCGGCCGCGTCCGGCCGCCTTCGACCGGTGAATAATGCAGGAGAACGCGTCGACCACCTCGCCATGCACCATGATGTCCATTTTTACCAGATCCGACGCCTGGTAACCGGCATGTTCATAGTCCATGGAAGAATAGCCGCGGCTGATGCTTTTCAGCTTGTCATGGAAATCCAGCAGGATTTCATTCAACGGCAATTGGCAGGTCAGCATGACGCGCCGGGTGTCGATGGATTCGGTTTTTTCCACATCGCCGCGTCGCTCCATAATCAGTTGCAGCATGTCGCCGATGTGTTCGTTGTGGCAGATAATGAAAGCGCGCACGATGGGTTCTTCAATATGGTCGATGATGGAGGGATCCGGCATGTGAATCGGATTATCCACTTCCTCCACCGTGCCATCTTTTTTGTGGACATTGTAAATCACACTCGGATAGGTAGTGATAAGGTCCAGGTTGTATTCGCGCCGCAGGCGCTCCTGGACAATTTCCATATGCAGCAGCCCCAGGAAGCCACACCGGAATCCGAACCCGAGGGCCACGGAACTTTCGGCCAGATAAACGAAGGAACTGTCATTGAGCCTGAGTTTATCGAGACTGGCGCTGAGTTTTTCGTAATCGGCGGTATCAATGGGATAGAGTCCGCTGAACACCATGGGATGGACTTGACGGAACCCGGCCAGGGGGATGGTCGCGGGCCGTTTGGCCAGGGTGATGGTATCCCCGATTTTCATCTCGGAGGCGTTTTTTATGTTGGCGATGATATAGCCCACCTGGCCAGTTGAAAGCGACTTGGTGCGGATAGGTTTCGGGCTGAATTGTCCGACTTCCTTGACTTCGTAGTTCTGGCCCGTACTCATCAGTTGAATCCGGTCATTTTCGGTAAGCACGCCGTCCATGATCCGTATGTAGGTAATGACCCCGCGAAAGGCGTCGTATATGGAATCAAACACAAGCGCGCGTGTCACATGGCGGAATTCATCGCTTGTGGCCGGTGGCGGGATGCGCTGCACAATGGCCTCCATCACCGCCTCGACACCCTGGCCTGTTTTGGCGCTGACCATAAGACTTTCATCCGCGGGGATGGCCAGGATATCTTCAATCTGCTTGCCGACCTCCTCAATATTTGCGTTGGGCAGGTCGATTTTATTGAACACGGGGATGAGTGACAGACCCTGCTCAACAGCCAGGTGCGTATTGGCGACCGTCTGAGCTTCAACACCCTGGGCGGCATCCACAATGAGCAACGCCCCTTCGCAGGCCGAAAGGCTCCGGGTCACCTCGTAGGCAAAATCCACATGCCCGGGCGTATCAATCAGGTTGAACTGGTAGATGTGACCATCCGAGGCCTTATAGTGCATGGTCACCGGATGGGCCTTGATCGTGATCCCGCGCTCGCGCTCGAGGTCCATATCATCCAGCAACTGCGCGCGCAGCTCGCGTATCGAGACCGATTTTGTCAATTCCAGCATGCG
>RZZM01000634.1 GCA_009929845.1 Spartobacteria bacterium | reverse complement strand
GGCGAATTTCAGGCCATGCTGGACGAGGCGGACTGCACGCTGGCCGAACTTGACGCGTGGGCCGTCGGTCGCGGCCCCGGCAATTATTCCGGGCTTCGAACCGCCCTGACCGTCGCGCAGGCGGTTGCCCTGCCGGACCACACCCCGGTGTATGCGATCAGCAGCGGCGAAGTCCTGGCCGCGCAAACGGCGCGCGAACATCCCGAAGCGCGCCACATTGCGGTGGTCGGGGACGCACGCCGCTCGTTGCTCTGGTTCGGACTCTTTTCGGTGGGCGATAACGGCGTGGAACAGTCCGGCGAATGGTCCCTTAAACCGGTGGCTGACCTGATGCAGGATTGGCCCGCCGGTACTCGGGTTGTCAGTTCCGACTGGTCGCGCATCCGTGAGGCCGTGCAGCCATTCCTGCGCGATGAGATCGTCTGGATTCCCGAGGACCGCTATCCCTCGGCGACCCTGCTTGCCGAATGCGCGCAGCGCAAAACCGCCGGCCATATCCCGATAGAACCGCTCTCGCCCATCTATCTTCACCCCCCGGTGGCTTTGTTAGGTGGGTAGGTTGTAGGTGGGTAGGTTGTAGGTGGGTAGGTTGTAGGTGGGTAGGTTGTAGGTGGTTAGGTGGTAGGTAGTTTCGCTGATCCTGATCGCACTCTTTTGTTCGCCTATCTTGCCGGAGGCTGCTCCGCAGGGATTGGGGATGGGAGAGGGCGATCAGGATCGGCGAGAAGAACATCGCATATTTCCCTCGCAGGAAGAGGTTCGTTGTACAGAGGCTTTAGCCTGCTCCCCCTGCGCGCGGCTCGGCGTGCGTGGCAGCCTAAAGGCTGGACAACGAGCTATTTTTTCACGATGGGGTTTTACCCCATCGCCGTTCGTTGTTCAGGCTTTAGCCTGTCCCCCTGCGCATGGCTCGCCGCGCGTGGCAGCCTAAAGGCTGGACAACGAGCTCTATTTACAATGGGGTTTTACCCCATCGCCGTTCGTTGTTCAGGCTTTAGCCTGTCCCCCCTGTGCGTGCATGGCTCGCCGTGCGTGGCAGCCTAAAGGCTGGACAACGAGCCCCCTATTAACATCCACAGCACACACACCATACAGATTCATAAATCGTCCCATCCTTGACCCATATCCAAAATCGGATATTCCTCCCACAACTTCACCGCCTTATCCCTTCCCACTTCCCTTACAAAAGCATGAGCGCTCGAAAAAGACCAATCATTCCAATCAGATACATACCCATGCTTGACGGGGTTATGATGAATATAGTTACGCACCGCATTGAAATGTCCATCATTCCGTATTTTTCGGTCAGCACAGCAACACCAACATTTTCGGCCACGCAGATGATCCTGTCCATTCCACTCAAATGAAGTGCGTCCGTGCAATTGCCCGACCTGAGCAAGAAGCGGCTTGAGACGAGATGTGCCAACCAGTGCATGCCAATGATTAGGCAGGACGCACCAGGCATAAACGGTTGCCTCCATTGCAAACAATATATCGAGCAACGATGATGAAAATTCTTGCATACGTTCCGGACTCTTCCCGACGATTACCGCATGCTCAAAATTTGCTGCTGTTAAATGATATCTATGGTGTCCCGCACACTCATAATGAGGAGGACTATGATGTGGCATATGACTGAATGATCGATAGTTTGCAACTTCGGTCCGTTGCTCCTCTGTCATTTTTCTCCAATTGTACATGATATGAAGTTCAACATGAGGAGGAGTGATTTGTAAACTTTTTTTGAAGAA
>RZZM01000015.1 GCA_009929845.1 Spartobacteria bacterium | reverse complement strand
CGAGGTCCCTGTCTTCAGCACACGCACTTTCGGATCATGTGTCAACCGTCCTGCCAGCATTACTTTATTGATGGATAGCATATCTTCCTCCTTATGGTTTTTTGCTATACCTGTTTCTGCTTGCCTACTCTAAGAACGGTTTTTCCACTTTCTCCGAAAAAATCTTCAACTATTTTTGACTTTCTTACTTTTCAGTCGTTTTCCTTAGAAAATTCTGCTCTGTCCCCAATTGCCCAGCAACTTCTGCTCTGTCCCCAATTGCGATTGCTCCGTCCCCCCTTGCGCTTGCGATTGCTCTGTCCCCCCTTGCGATCAATTTACCAATCCTACTCTTTGCTGTATTATTCAAGCAGATGAAGATTACGAGCCATAACACGTATGCACTACCTATGTATATGATCATGGTCCTAGGCATGTCCACCATGATCGGACAGTGCGACTTTACCAACACGACAATGATTCAGGGAGAACATCGATCCTACATTGTACACATACCAACCAACTATACCGACTCCTACCCGACACCGGTTCTATTCATGTTTCACGGGCATTACGGATCAGCAGCGGGGGCGGCTTCCGCTAACTATGACTGGCAACCTGTAGCAGACAGCAACAGGTTCATTGTTGTCTTCCCGGATTCACTTTCGCCTCCCGGAAAAAATATAGAAATCCTGGGAACGATAGTGTTTACCAATTATGACCTGACAGGGAAGCGTTGGGATATTGGCCATATTCAATCCAATCGCTATACATCACAGGACATTGAATTTACCGATGCTATACTGGATTGGCTGGAAGCCCATTACCATGTCCGCACATCCCATGTCTTCACAACCGGACACTCCTATGGCGCCATGTTCAGTTACTATTCTGCCATATGTTTAAGCAATCGCATCACTGCTTTTGCCGAGCATTCCGGAGGCTTAACTCATTATAATTTAGGACTTCTGGATATATATTGGCCCATTGATATACTTACAAACACGACCAAACCATCGGGCATGATGCTGCATTCGACTGGTGATGCAACCGTTGCTTATTCAAACAGCGTGCTGCTTTATACACAAATGACAAATTATCAGCATGTTGCGGAATTAATCACCCTCCCCTGAATACACATACTACAACATGTGATGATGATATGGGGATTTATCGAGTTACTGTTAAACCGTGAATAATACTCGTTGTCCAGCCTGCAGGCGACCACGCACGCACGGGAAAAAGCGCTATTCCGACATGTCTCTTTTTCTTTGGCCAGGCGGAAGCCTTTGAAATACGTCCAAAACGCGCCTGAACCGCAAAGCAAATATACACAGGATCAAAGGTTAGTCGAAATGTCAGGTTGACCTGCGTTGGTCAAAGAAGGTTTATCATGTATCGCTTTATAACAAAATCTTCGATTGCGCTTGCCAATGCGGGGTAAATTTCTCTATTTGTTTGCCCGTTTTACGGGTACCCCGTGACATATCGGACCAATTGAATATGGAAGAATTTATTGAAATAGCAGAAACGATTGAGACCTCGGAGGAGGTGTCGCTCAGGAAGCCGCTGATCAAGGCGATTGTGGTGCTGGTGGTGCTGCTCACCGCGCTGGTGGCCGTCTACTCCTCGCCGCTGGTTTCGTACCTCAAGCAGATGACCGCCATTCAGGGCGAGCTGGACAAGCTCGGTTGGGCGGCGCCGCTGATTTTCATGCTCGCGACCGCCGCGCTGATCGCCATCGGCGTTCCCCGCCTGCCGCTGTGCACCATCGGCGGCGTGGTGTTCGGCTTCTGGCTGGGGCTGCTCCTCTCCCAACTGGGCAACCTCATCGGGGCCTACGCCACCTTCGAGTTTGTGCGCTGGGGCGGACGTGAGTTTGTCATCCGCAAATGGCCGAAAGTGGACCGGCTGAGCCATATTTTCCATAAAATGGGCATTCCCGCGGTCATCGCCGCGCGCCAGTTGCCGGTGGGCGGCGTGCTGATTAATGTGGTGTTGGGGTTGACCCCTGTCAAACACCGTGACTTCCTGCTGGGCACCCTGCTCGGCAACCTGCCCGAGGCCATTCCATTCACCCTCTTCGGCAGTGGCATGATCTATGCCTCGCGCACCAAAGGGATCGCCAGTATCGTTTTTGCCGTGGCCATGCTGGCATTTATCTGGTACTTTGCAGCCAAACATGCTCAAAAAGTAAAACTTCTTATGAAAAGTGAAGCAACATCGCTGAATGCAGCCCCTCAGCAAGCACCGAATGAAAGAGTAGAAGGATGAAAAAGAGTCTTAATATCGGTACCGTCGGATGCGGACGCATTGCCGGCAAACACCTGGCCGCCCTTACCTCGGACCATGTGAAAGCCAACCTTGTCGCGGTATGCGACCTCATCGAAGAAAAGGCCAAAGAAAAAGGCGAACAATACAATGTGCCCTACTACCTGAGCGCCCACGACATGATAAAGGCGCACCCGGAAATTGACGTGATCGACGTGTTGACGCCCACGGGCTATCACGCCGAAAATGTCGTTGAATTCGCGCAATTCGGCAGGCATATCATCTGTGAAAAACCGATGGCCCTGCGCGTGGAAGATTGCGACCGGATGATTGAGGCCTGCCAACACAACAACTGCCGCTTGTTCATCGTCAAACAGAATCGTTTCAACCGCGCCATACTCGCAGCGCGGCGCGCCCTGGAACAGGGGCGGTTCGGCAAGCTGGTGCTCGGGACCGTCCGTGTGCGCTGGCGGCGCGACCAGGGCTATTACGACCAGGCCAACTGGCGCGGCACCTGGAAACTGGACGGGGGCGTGGTGGCCCAGCAGGCCACGCACCATCTCGACCTGCTGCAATGGTTCATGGGCCCTATTGATTTCATCCAGTCCCAGATCGCAACCCGGCTGATGGATATCGAAGTGGAAGACACCGCCGCGGCCATCATGCGTTTTAAAAACGGCGCCCTGGGCGTGTTTGAGGCCACGACCGCGACCCGCCCGAACGACCTGGAAGGATCGCTGAGCATTCTGGGCGAAAAAGGCAGCGTCATTATCGGCGGCCCAGCCGTCAACATGATTGAACACTGGAAGTTTGAAGTCGAGGAACCCGAAGACGCGGCGATGGGCGAACTGCATTCCCATGAAGTGGAGAATGTCTACGGGCATGGCCATATGCCCTACCTGGCCAGCGTCATCGACGCGATCCTGGAGGACAAGCCCGCCGCCGTCGGCGGGGACGAGGGCCGCAAGAATGTGGAAATCCTGACCGCACTGTACGAGTCCGCCGCCAGCGGAAAACCTGTGCATCCGGGCGCCCCCGTGGTCCACGCACGGATCGGCGAACGCGAATAATGCCGGACGGGGCAATGGCCGCGAACGTCCAGGAACCGAAAGGTATCACTTTCCAGCCGGATATCTATCCCCGCGTCCTTTCGCTGCTTCCAAGGGACACAAACACGCGCATTCTGGATATCGGCGCCGGCGAAGGGTACTTTGCCCAGCTCCTGGCTCAAAAGGGATACCACGTCGAGGCCACGGACTATCTGCGCGACAATTTCAAGGCCGCGGACATCCCGTTTCACCAGGCCGACTTAAACCGGGCGATTCCATTAGCGGACGACACCTTTGACTGGACGGTATCCATCGAGGTGATTGAGCACATCGAAAATCACATCCAGTTTGTCAAAGAAACCCTCCGTGTACTGCGCCCCGGTGGCCACGCCGTTATCACAACACCCAACATCCTCAGCATTCCGTCGCGATGGCACTTCTTCACCTACGGATACACCGACTGCGCGCCACGCCCTCTGGATCCCGCCATGGACGCCTATTACATGCAGCACATCAATCCCATCGGCCTGCCCCAGATCATGTTCCTGGCCGAACGCTTCGGTGGCGAGCTGGTGAACCTGACCACCAACCGCATCCGCCGGAGCGCGCGCCTGCCCATGCTGCTCCTTTACCCCTTCTTTGCCCTTGCGCTGCGGGGCAAACTCATCCGCAAGGAATACGCCGACCTACAGCCCCTGTACCGCCGCCACATCAAATGGATGCTTACCCCCGCCAACCTGATGGGGCGCATCACCATTGCCGTGATCCGCAAGCGGGGGACGGCAACGGGGTGATGGATGATTTCCCGTACGTTCGCAGCTCAACGTGCGCGGCGGGCTAAAGCCCGTACAACGAACCTCGCGGCTCGTTTTGGCAACGTGCAACCTGCACCCGCATCCCTACGACCTCAATAAACTGGCACCCCCGGCGAGATTTGAACTCACGACCCACGGATTAGAAATCCGTTGCTCTATCCAACTGAGCTACGGGGGCGCCGTTGTTGATGTCGGACACTAATAAAGTACCCCTGTTGTAAAGGCAAGATGGATTTTTGGGCAAAAATATTTTCCGGCGACTCGCGCTTGGTTTTCCGTGACTGTTTATGGTAGCATGGGCACTCATGAAGGCGCAGGAATGCACATTGGAAAAGTTGATGCAGGGACGGTTGCAGTATGTGGTGCCGTCTTTTCAACAGCCATATAACTGGAAGGACGACCGGTGGGCCACCTTCCTGCAAGGGGTTTTGGATACCCATCGGCGCGATCCGGGGCATGAGATATTTTTGGGCGCCATTGTCATCATGCCGGTGCAGTCCACCTTGTCGGGACTGCAAAAATATCTATTGGTGGACGGACAGCAACGACTGATCACCATGCTCGCACTCCTCGCGGCGCTGCGTGATATTATCCGCGAACAGGACCCGCGCCGGGCGGAAACCATCGCCCGCGCCTTCATGCTCAATGAACGGGAGGAAGGTGGCTATCATTACAAGCTCCTGCCACTGCCGAAGAATCGGACCCTCTTTTTCAATTCGCTGGGCGGGGAGACCAGCGCCGCCTCCACCGCCTTTCCGGCGGCTGCATTTTTCCGGGAAGAGCTTGAGGAGGAGCCACGCCTCGACATCAACGCCTTTGCCGAATACCTTTCAAAGAACTTCATGGTAGTGCGCATTGAGTTGGAGAAAGATGAGAACCCCTACCCGATCTTCAAGAGTCTGAACATGTTGGAAGCCCCCGAAAAACCGGGCGAACTGGACCAGTATGTAAAATTTGCCTCTGATCCCCGCCTGATGGCCCTGATCGCCAGTGGTGAATCCGAGCAACTTGAGTTCAAGGAAGGGTTGCTGGCCCGGCGCTCCGATCATCGTCTGACCGAGAAGCGCATCAACGGCGTGGTCCGTACCGTGGCCGCCTTCATGAACAGCTATTCCGGGGGAACGCTTTTAATCGGCGTCTATGATGACGGCTCCATCAAGGGCATCAACCGCGAATATCGCCGTATCGACAAAGGGAAGCCGAACTGGGACGGCTACCTGCTGCACCTGCGCAACACCCTGCGCGCGCGCCTGGGCATTGAAAATCCATTTCGGTTTTACAAGATTACGCAGCACAAGATAGACAATCGCGATGTGTGCCAGATTGTGGTGAAACCGGCCGACGCGCCAGTATATATCGACAAGCGCCTGTATGTCCGCTCCGGCAACCAAAGCCTTGAAATGCAAGGCCCCGATCTGGTCGCCTATGTGCAAAACCGGTGGAAGTGATGGGGGTATAGGTGTTTAGGGGGTTAGGTGTTAGGTTGTTAGGGGACATCGACATCGGACTATAAGACGCTTACGATTGATCTGATACGTAAGCGTCTTATAATTCACCTTATTGACAACGCTGGTCAACAGGCGATTTTCATTCTGGTTTGGCGCCATTTTGAGGGCGTCAGATCGCGAACCTGCTGGTTCGTCATGTGTGGCAGGCGTGTAAGTACATCCAGCAGGTACTCCTGCGGATTGATTTCAAGTTTGCGGCATGTTTCCAGGATGCTGAACAGGACTGCACTTTGCCACCCGGCATTTTCGCTGCCGAAGAACAGCCAGTTCTTTTTCCCAACGGCAGTGGGGCGGATGGCATTTTCAACCAGATTGTTATCGATCTCTACCCGTCCATCCTGCGTATACCGAACCAGTTGATCCCACAAGCGCAGTGTATAGACAACGGCTTGACCGGTAAGGCTGCCGGACAGGTGGCTGAACTTCCGCGCTTTGAGCGCCTTCTCTATACGCTGCAGGATCATCGTACTTTCGGCCTGGCGTACCGCTGCACGCAGGGCCGGCCCGGCATTGCTTTCACGCAGTCGTGTGTCAACCCGATAGAGAAGCTGTACCTGGCGAAGCATCCATCGGGCGAACCCGCTTTCGTCTTCGGCTTTATAAAAATAGCGGCGGGCATGAGCCCGGCAGGCAAACAAAGACAACGGCTCCTGACCGGCCGCAACGCGCTGACGATTATACATCAGAATGTTGACAAATGAATGCCGTGCTCCCGACAGAATTCTGATGGCTTCAAGCCGCTTGATTTATACAGTTTAATCAGCCGTGAGCGCTCTTCTTCGCTGCGAAGCTGATTCCGACGTCCTGTTTTCCTGAATGTAGTTTTCATGCCACCCATTTACGCACGAACCCGGTCCGCTGAAAAGGAGGTGGTTTATAAGACACTTACCGAAGATCGCCTCTGCGTCTTCAAACAAAGCGTGCCGGGGAGATATCCCGGAGATGGCGACAGTATTGACCGGTCTGCGGCGCACGGGCAGAAAAAATCACATTTGTTGTGTCCATTATTTTTCGCATGCGAATCCAGGCTTTACTTCGCACCAATTTCTATGATTGTGTAACACGTATCTCCACAAAGATGATGCCACTGAAGTGGATAAGTTCCAGCGATGGTGATGGATTGATTCAGTTTCCCCGTTTTTATCTGTACTTTGCCACATAGTACCTGATCGTATCGAAATGTTGTGTAAAGATCTGTATTTTGGGGGTTCCTTGGGTTTGGACTCGACGCGGCTTTCGTATAGTGCGAAGGGATATCTGTGAAGAAGATGACGGCAGATGACCCGAAGCCCTTTTTGCAGAGCTGTTCTACAAAGCATATGTCTTCGTAACAGCGAAACATACCGATGTTGTATGTGCCCTGGTCTCTCCAGAACTTGACTTCAATTACAGAGCGTTTCTGTCCAGTAGTTACGATGATATCTGCCTCTTTCTTCCGCAGTCCTTTGGGAACGCCAGGCAGCTTGGTCGTATTCACTTCCAGTTCTACGGTGCTGGTTCTGGGAAGCCAAAAGTTAAGAAATAATCCTAACTGATTCTGAATTGTCTTCTCATTCGTCCACGGATGAATTGGAAACTTCGATACGTTTAACCAATTACAAAATGTCTCAAGTGTCTTTTTCATATCTTCTCCTGCAAGTGTACTGCGAAATCATCAACCGACCAAAGATTTATGTTTATCATAACACATGGCTTCCTCTTGGATCTATAATTACAGAATTTCAAGTAATTCGCCAATAACGCTTAACGCCTCACCACTATCAATTATAATTGGTTCATAATCTGGATTATTAGGTTGTAAAGTAATTCTCCCGCCTCTTTCCCCGTCACCTTGGGGTAGTCGCTTGTATTTTTTGATTGTATAACAGCCACCGGTTTCAGGATCAGAGATATCTCGATGTTGCAGTATGAGAATACGGTTATCGCGGGGGCCTCCTACTTCACTGGTAAACAGGCACCAACTACCATCAGGAATGGTTGGCTCCATAGAATGGCCTGACACCTGCGCAATAAACATTTTGTTATTGAAGTTGCGCGATGTGTCAAAACGGGCCCATCCCTCGGGTTCCGGGTGCTGGAATTCTCCGAATGTTCCGGCGACAGCTTGTAACGAATAGACGGGCACGCATGTTATCCCATATTCTGAGGGGTCGGGGTCAACCCATTCAAATGGCAGGATGTTATTATCCTCCCGCTCCTGTTCAAAATCCGTCTCCACATTGTCGTCGTTATTTCCCCCAAACCAATCATCGACATCTTCACCAACTCGCCGGGCGTCATCACGCCCTAACAGGTAACGGGCCAGTTTACGAAAATGGCGCAACATCACGTTACGGTCATCCATATCACTGACGGCTATTTCGATAACTTCATGACCACGGGCACGCAAATCCGCCCGAATCTGCCGGTCACGCTGCTGCGTGGCCGCATGGCCATGGATATGCGCCGAAAGACCATCCAGATAGATCAAAATGAGCAGGTTTGGATCATCAGGATCATGGAAGGACACATCCGGCGTCGTTGAATTCATAGTATGCGGCAGATCATTAAATCGAATTTGCTGCTGCCACTCACCTGGCGGAAAACCAGCACGCTCAAGCATAGCTTGCAAACGACGTTCAGCAACGTTAACCGGTTGTTCGTTCTGCTCCGGTTCGTGAACGGGCCGTCGTGGGGGAATATCCATCGGATCGCCCAGCCGGGAACCACAGTCATGAATGCGCTCTATCATCATATTGCGGTCAAGATGTTCATGATAAAAGGCATTCCGATACGTACGGAAACAGTCAATACAACTGGTATCACATTGGGCCGGACATGCTTGCGCTATCTCTTCCATAGCCGTGACAACCTCGGAAAACCGTTCGAGTAATTGCTCCAGCAAGCCAGAACCGCCCGGCATAGGATCATACAATACAGCATCACACTCATCGGAATCAAAACGCCCCAGTACGATAACCTGCAAGTCTTCAAGGTCCATATCCAATACCTGCGTCGCTCCGAACCGCAGCCCCTCGAAAAGCGAATAGGCTTCTATACGGTTGCTGCAGTCAGGTAACAGCAGGGCATCGGCCGTCAAGTTGGCGTGAAAGGCCACGCCATCCGGACGGCAATTACAACGCTCAAGATGGTTTTCCCGGAATACTTCCTGTTGGCGCTGTGAAGAAAAGGGTGAGATGCTTTGTCCGCATGTCTGACATACCGGATAGCCCAAATGATTATCACGAGCTATACCCAACCGCGCCCCTACATTCACCAGTTGTACATGCATGGCTTTTCTCAGTTGCAATTCACAATCACCCCATGTGAATACTTGACCGCCATGATGCTGTCCCAGATCTCGGCCATAAATGCAAACGCCCATCTGAAAACGGTTTTCCTCTTCATCGGAGATTCGTGACTGATGCATCAATGTCACATCACAAATTGGAATGCTGGTCAGTATATCGGCGGCGGGGTCACTGGTCGCACTACCCTGAATCTGACGAACAGCTTCTCGTTCCCGGCTGACTTCCAACACTACGCGCTCACTGCGTTCTTCAGCATCAAAGGCATACCGCCGAGGGACAAAACGCTGCCCATTGGCATAGATAAGATTTCCGGGCACATACTCCCGCAAGGCGATGGCTGGAGGCCGTGGCAAATCAAAATCTCCCAATCCACGCACAAAAGAAGGCACTTCAGCCATACCCCTTACCGACCCTGTTTCAAGGCCGTATCCCGGCAGAAAACCCTCGGCAGCCAATACGCCGTAGGTAAACGAATCATCATATCCTTCCGCCTCGTGCCGGCGCCGCCTGCCAACCCCTTTAAGTCGTTGCACCAGGTGATTGCAGCGACGATGAAAAGCCTGGTCCTCCTCCGGCAGCGAGCCCAGATTCTCTTGTTTCACATTAAGCTGCCGCATTTGTTCCATAGCCCAGCGCAACCGGCGAAACAAGCGCTTAAGTACCGCTTCAAGTGCTTCTGTCATGCCCAGCACATGACCGGACAACGCTTCTCCCGAAACCACATCGCCATCCGCTTCCGGCCAGCCCTGGCGAAAGGCACATACGATCGCGTACTCGATATGTTCGCGGTGTTTTGTGATAATTGTATTCAGTGCGGTGATATCTTTAGGTTCCGTACGGATCTGACCATTCTCATGAAACAGGTACGAACAGACCATCGCAGGTAACACATCACGCAAAACTTCACGCACCTCCATACGGTCGGCTTCCAATAAAGGACTGTTATCACGTCCCAGTTTAAACAACTGAGTAATCACAGCAGCGTGTACATGCTTTGCCACCATGAGCGGATTCGACAAATTGAAGCTTGGAGGTTCTACACGCCCATCCAGCATTTTGGGGGGATCAGCAAAATAGGCCCGGTCATGACTGACCTGGCGACAATAGGTCAGATCAACCGCCATTCGATGCCGGCGCCCGGCACGGCCCACACGCTGCCAGTAATTGGCAGGCAGTGGAGGGACATTGCGCATCAAGACCGCATCCAACGCACCAATATCGACTCCCAACTCTAATGTCTGCGTGCACACTAATGTATTGATTGAATCGCTCTGCCCTTTAAATATCTGTTCCAGATTCTCACGCTCCGCATTGGGAACCATGGCCGTATGCTCACGCGGACGCAACATGGTGTATTCGCGATCAATCAATGATAGATCATAGTTATCCGCATCTTCCGGACAATGCTCCATTTCGCCATTACAGTTCCAGGCAAGGCACCTGTTAAGCGGAACCCTACGGGCCGCCATGCGCCGACGACAGGTTTTGCAGCGAAAGAATCCTGTCTGGTTCAGCGTAAGAACAATATTATCGCCATTCACCTGGTGTGAACCATGCGTATTGGGCAACACGCCCCCTCTTGTACCTTTAAGGGTTACCGGCACGAGAAGGGCTCTGTCTGGGTCCGTTAAGAAGCCCCATAGTTCTTGCAGGAAGTCATGGGTTCGCTCTGAAGGCACTCCCCATTTCAAAGCTAAATCTGAAAGCATAGTTCGACGGCCCTGCGACACCCACTGTTTAACACGATTTTGATCATCATTGGCGTCCCGGCTGAACTTAACACCCTGCGGAATGCCCTTCAGCTCGGGGATATATCCACTCAGTAAATCACGATTTCCGTCGCCCTGGAATGACGAAAAAATGTCATCAGCGCTGTAGTGCAGTATTTTACGGCGACGGTGATGATCCAGCAACGCCGCTATTCCTCCGGCCAGTTCATCCGCGGGCAAGCGAAGCTCGCGAGCCCAGTTCTGTATGAACGAGGTCGTTTCATCAAGACCCACATAATTAACTTTAAGACGTCCCCAGGGCTCCAGGCCAATTTGCTGGTTGGCCGACTGCGTGATTTCCAGCAGCACCTGGATACGCAATGCATGCCGTCGATCCTCCCTATGGGCTGTTCCCGCTGCTTCTTTTGATGGATGTATGGCCCAGACTTCCGGCAGCAGGGCCCTGGAAAGCGCATCATCCGCCTCCATCAAGGTATCCAGATAATAGGCCATATCACCGATTGAGACAGGCCCTTCCGCGAGTTTTTCCGCCATCAGTTCACGAAGGCGGAAACGACGTGAGTGGTCCCGCATCCAACCTGCCTGAAATGCGGCATCCTGGCGATTGTCCGCAAAAACCAGCAGACGCTTTCGTTCCGCATGGTGGACCATATCCTGTGCCAATACATGCACGTCCGCTACATTCGTAGCCCGAACGGGTTTGGCCGGTTCACGGAAACGGCCGGCCAATGTACGGCCGTTCGCACCACAGCATACACAACGAGTCAGGGCGCCCTCATGATCGGCTTGCTGCACCACCACGTACAAAGGAATTAACTCACCCGCCACACCACAAGCCAGGCACCGTGATTGGTCATCGGAATGCGCAGCCCCGCATCTACGACAGATATGTATAGCCGACAGATGCCGACTGCTTTCTTCCTCGTCATTATCATCCGATGAAATAAGCCGATCCACCAATAATACGCGTTGCCCTCCCTGGGCCACATCCTGCGTCTCCCAATAGGTAACTTCACCATCGGCCTGACCACCGCCCGGCACCGACCCTGTATATTCGAAGTCGGCCAGATAATGCTCGAAATAGTGCTGTCCACAGGTGGTACAGGTGCTGACTCTTAATTTCAGCGTATCCGCGTCATCATCCGTATCCTCCTCGGCCGATAAATGCAACTGAGGCGTGCCATCTTCCGTGAAAGAAACCATCGCGCCGGGAACACCCCGCACAAAGGCATGAACCACCGGGCGTACCAATGGCCTGTTCTCATAACGTGCCGCTGTCCCGAGTACCAGCCACATCATCAATTCTTCTTCACTGACCGGACGGCCGACCCGTTCGACCAAATCGTCCAGCAAACCAGCCAGATCACGTGGTGTCGCCAGCAAATCAGCGGCCTGCCACAGTAATTCATTCCGCGAGAGAACAACATACAGATCCTCTTCCCAGTGATCCGGGCTAATCGCAGAGGATGTCCCTACAAACCGACTCCAGAACGCACAAACAGCTTCTCCTGGATTTTCCGCATCCACGGCCATACGGGCGGCGTCCAACGCAGCCGCAGGGTCATCAGGCGCCGTTGGCACCGTACGTTCGGATGCCCAGGTCTGTGGTTCATAGGTCTCGGTAACCGTAGTGATATCCTCAACCGGAGCACCGAAAAATCGCGCAGCAAACTCACGCGAAGCCGCTGTATTACGACTGTCAACAATGGTTGCCGACGTGGCCACACAAACCGTGTCCTCAGGCGAACGACCGCAAAAGCTCCGCAATCGCCGGACCAGGCAGGCGGACTCGGCCCCCTGGGCGCCGGTAAAGGTATGCGCTTCGTCAAACACCAGGTAATCGAGGCGGGCATGATCAAACAGTTCAATATCACGCTGCCGGGTCAGAAGCAGTTCCAACTGCTTGACATTGGTCAACAGGATGCGGGGTTGATGGCCTGCCTTGCGCATCATCTCCCGGCTGCAAACCTCATCCGAAGGATGCACCGATACCCCTTTCCCCTCTTTGGAGGCACGCACTTCTGCAAGTTGGGCCATGTAGGCAGCATGAGAATCGACAGGATACATACGAACCCCGCTGACATCCGCTTCACGTTCCGGTGTCTTGCCCACGTACATGCCAAACGAAATGCCCGAACCCGCCAGCAGTTCACGCAACCGCTGCAACTGGTCCTCGGCCAAGGCATTCATGGGATAAACAATAACCGCACAGATCCCCGGTTCGGCGCCGACATCCCGCAGTTCCAAACAACGGCTGATAATGGGATACAGGAAGCATTCCGACTTACCCGAACCCGTACCCGTCGAAATCAGCGTGGAACGCCCCTGTTGAATCGCGCGAATAGCCTCTTCCTGGTGGCCGTACACATGTGGAAAGGGAATTAACTGCCGCAGGTGCTCATGAAGCACGCCATCCGACACGAGTTGTTCAACGGAAACTCCAGAGCGAAAGGCCCGTGACAAACTGATGTACGGCCCCTTTAACAGCGGGGTTTCGCGCGTTTCATCCAGCGACAATAATTCACGCATACGTGTATTCAGTCGTTCGTCAGCAAATGCATACGTTGTAAGTTGGTAGCGAAGAAAACTCCGTACGACATTTTCTGTATAGACGATGGGATTTATGGCCATTTTTCAGTTCCCTCAGTAGTTAAACAATTTCAAGCCCCAGGTGTTTCTCCATTCCATCAAAATCACGGTCATTATGAATCAATGGCAATCCATGCTCTATGCAGAATGTCCCAATCAATACATCAATGGTTTTTCGAATCGTTACCCCTTTTTGTCGTAAAGACCTGTAATTTGCCGCTGACTTCTCAGCCATCTCGAAGCCAACCATATTGAAGCGTGGCAATGACAACAACAAAGCTGACACCTCTTTTTGCTGTCTGGCTGAACGAATCCCCTGCATAACTTCGCAATAAACCAGATCACCAATACACACCAGGTCCTGTTCCAGGCATAGATCCACCTTATCAGCCACAGCGGGAATCCCTTCCCGAAAATACTCAATCCACGCGGACGTATCGACCACAACCATTCTAATCCCTCCTCATTTCCTCCAGATCCCCCTCCCAGGTAACTTTCCCGCGGAGCGATCTGAGTTTCTTCTGGCTACTTACCTGCACCAGCAGACGCAAGCCCGATTCGATGGCCGCTCGCTTTGTGCGGCACCCACTGAACCGCAATGCACGATTCATTAATTGATCATCTATCACTACATTTGTTCTCATAATACACCTTGTTTATGTGTACCAACTATACACACTCTGTCAGGCATCGTCAATGCATCCTGGATAAACCATTTCTGCACAATAAATATGCAGGCTTTATTGTGCATTATCATTTTATGCTCCCGCTTCGTCAAATAAGGTTCCCTGCGTCATTTTCTTACCAGCCGGCGCATACTCTATCTGGTCTTCCTTTACCTTCATCGACGAAGTCTCTTTTCCCGCGGTGTTCTGATTTTTCAAAGCCTTGAAGCCTTCTTTGCCCAGCAGGTTTCTCGCATGCAGTTCGCATTCGCGCCAGGATTCCTCGGCGGATTGTTCCAGTTGCCAGTCGAGGAAGCGCGGGCCCAGCCGGGAGGCTACCGGTTGATGTTCCTGCGCACGCTCATCATGCCCCAATCCGTAATCGGCCAGCCGTAATGTCTCCGGCAGCATCCAGCCTTCACCGTCGTTCTGCTCCATGAACGCCTGTATCCCCGCATCCCGATCACCGCCGCACGCTTGTATCTTTTCCTGCAGGTCATGAAACGCCACCAGCGTCAATACCGTGTGCCGTAACTCAGGGTCCTTGTCTTTGTCTACACGCCAGAAGCCTTTGGGATCTTTATCAACTTCATTGCCTGAAGGATGATCACAGTCTATAAGGATGTCGTTGAGATCAATGTAACTGAGTTTAAAATGTTCAGCTATTAAAACGTCTTGAATAACGCGATTTCTAATTTGCTCTGAATGTGTTAAAGCCCAGAATAACTTGTTAGAATAACGATTATGTAATGTCTCTAAACTCGGAAAGAATTGACTGGTAACTGCAGTCCTTTTCGCTGATTCTATAAGATAACTGTTCAGAACTTGTTGTTTTCTTAAACAAGCTGTTTCGGCTAAAGCTGCCCAAATAAGAGAATTTCCGCTTAGTCTAAGCCGAATCAACCAATCAAATATAAACGAATTCAGCACAGCAACCAGACCGATTGTACTATAAACATGCTCGCCAAGACACAACTTCATAACGGGAGTTTTATGTCCATGCGGGACACACAAAGATACTGTACCTATGGTTGTTCGAGTATTCGTGGATGATGTAACATCCATAATAGAACATTTTATATTCCAGTTTAACCACCACCCAGCAAATTCATCAGGACTGCATAGTCGTCCTTCCTCCGCTTCGGCGGCATCGGCGCCATAGCGTTTTTTGTATTGGTCGAGGTATTTTTTCAGTGACTCTTTCTGGAAGGTCTCCTGTGCCATCAGGTACTGGGGTTCAATAACCTTGTGCGCCCATGGGATATCGCGCCAGACGGCGGTGCGACCTTTACCGGAGACCCAGCCTTTCTGACTGAAATCAAACTGGCCGATCATACGTCCTTCGTAGAGCGGCAGGGCGACATCTTCGATCTCGTCTTCCCGGATATAGGCATCGGCTTCGCGTGAGAGGATGATGCCGGGGGGGATATCGGCGCGGGGTATGGGGATCTGGTCGTAGGGCGGCTGGGCGATGCGCAGGCGGGGTCGATCCGGGTTTTCCAATCCCGCTGAAGGCGGGACAAGTGGTTGGGAATTTTTTTCGGCTTTTTTCCAATCATTGGAAATTTCCGCGTCGTTTTTTCCAATGGTTGGAAAATCGACCTCCAGTGTTTTCCAAAGGTTGGAAACCGGCTGCCAGTTGCCTTTGAGCCAGCGGCTGTACTCGTCGGGACGATACCCCTTCTCTTCCCACTTGGGACGGGGTGGAAAGAGGTTGGAGTCATTGGTCATATGAAATTCTGTTGAATACTTTATCCCCCATCCATCGGGTCCCTGGTCACCGAGCAGCACGGAGTTGGCATAGATCTTTTCCAGTATCTCAAGATCACGTTCGGACTGGATTTCGAGGATGGCTTGGGATTGCGGAGAGAACCGGTCGACCTGTTCCCGGCTGTAGGGCACAACAAGGGTCTCGGCCCGTGCCCAGTCGGTCAGGTCCCGCCGCATAAAGGCGGCCTGGATCGCTTCGGTTCGACCACCCTTCCGGATGATGACGGGGTTGAATTTGAAGCGACCATCAATATCAAAAACCTTCTCCCGGTTCTCGAATCCGAACAGCCATTCCCACCGGCAGTGATCCAAAAAGAGTTCGCGCAGGGCACCGGATCCATGATCGGAGTAAAGCCCGGACGGCACAATAAAACCAAGTCGCCCTCCGGGACGCAGCAGCACGTGCGATTGTTCGAGAAAGAGTTTGTACAGGTTGATATCCGCCGATCCCTGGTGCTGAAAGGCGTGTTGGGGGTCGGCATAGCCTTTATCACCGGAGCGTTCGGATCGCCACCGGGTGTGCAGTTCGTTGTTCCGTTTTCCCCTTACAATACTGAACCGATCTGCACTTGTATCGTTACGCTGGGGATCACCAAAAGGCCGGGCGGCATATTTGGCAAAGTGCGACTGCGCCTTGAAATCGCCCTGGTAATCCAGCCATTCCGATTCCATGTCGGGCTTTTCAAAGAGTTCTGTTTGCGTCTTCAGCGCCTCCTGTTTGCCATAAGTGCGATACAAGGGGTCCAGATTGGAGAAAAACTCTTTTGAACTGGGTTTAGCAACATCCCATGGCGGATTCCCAAGAATCGCATTAAAGCCGCTGTCGGGCCGGTCAAAGGCATCGGGAAATTCCAGTTCCCAGTGGAAAAAGCGTTTTCGGGCGGCAAGTTCCCGGACCAGGGAACGAGTTTGTTCCGGCAGACAGGCAAAGGTTGTGGGCAACGGAGCCTGATCGATATGATCGACCGGCCAGAACCAGCAGGCACACCAGGCATCAAAGGCGGTTTTCAGGGTTTGCCAGTCTTTATCTTCCTGCAACTGATGGTAAGCCTCGGCCCGTCCTTCGGCATCATGTACCGGCAGCGCATGCAGCTCGCGCAGGGCTTTCAGCGCCCCGTCATGCACCTGGGCGGCCCGGGTGCGGTTCATGGACTGCTCGTAAGCATGCCGATCAATGGCCTGTTCGATATCCGCCTTGAGTACGTTGTTGTCAAAAGCCTTCAGGGCCTTTGTACGTTCTTTCTGCTCATAGTGAACCCCATTGGTATGGGTGCTGTCGCCGCCATCGCGGTTTTTCCAGGCCATGGCCGGGTAATGTCGAAAGCGGTCAAACCAGCAACCGATCAGGGCATTGCCGCACTTGATTTTATGATCCAGGAATGAAAATGGCAGATCCCGGTGCATGGTTTCAATCCAGAGGGACAAGCGCGCCAGTTCCACGGCCAGCGGATCAAGATCGACCCCGTACAGGCAGCGTTCGACGATATGACGCCGCAACTGAGCCTTCAACCGTTCCTCGAAATCATCATCTTCGGGACGGGCATTGATGTATTCGTTCGAGAGCGCCCCCTCGCCGTTTATCCGCATTTCCGATTTATCACCGAACAGGTGCAGGAACGTACGGTCATGCTCGCCATTAAAGCGTTTGTGTTCATGCAGGGAGCGATACAGGGCATCGGTCATAAAGCGCAGGGCTCCGACGAGAAAAGAACCGGACCCGCAGGCGGGATCACAGACCTTCAGCGCCAGGATCTCCTCAGGCAACCGGGAGCGATCCTCTTCGCGCACTAACGGCTCCAGGGTGCGACGGACCGTAGGTTCGACCAACTGGGGGCGTGTGTAGAAACTTCCTTTGCCCTTGCGTGTGCCGCCCCAGCGCACAAGATACCATCCGCCGGGCAATACTATTTTCCGAATCAACCCGCGTGCAGCAGCGGCGGTCTTCCGGTCGTGTTCCATTCGTTTTTCAGGTGTAATCCTGTCGCGGATTTTTGGCGCCAACCCGGCTGCCTGGCAGGCACGGTGTGCCCAGGTATAGGCCTTTTCACGAGCCAGACGGGCCTCATCCAAATCATCGTCGGCAGCATCAACGGCTTCATCCTCGATCAATTCTTCGGATTCCTCTTCCTCCCCGGATTCCGGCTGTTCTTCCTCTTCGGATTCCTCCTCTTTGTCGTCCTTATCTTTTTTAAGTTTCTCGAAAAGGGTTTTTATGTCCTGATCGCTCATGGCCTCAAGTCGCGACAGCGGCAGAGCGGGCTCCTTCCCTACGGCAAGGAACAAAACCGGGTCGTCCGCGGAGGCGGTGCGCAGTTCATAGTCCAGCAATCCCTCGTACAGGATACCGATATACTCGGAGGAGAGTTCGGAAAAATCGACCGGCATCAGCACGGAGGTGCTGCCCCGCCCCTGGCGGATGCGTACACGGGTGCGGGTGAGCAGTTCAAGAATGCGATGCACGTCGGCATCAGGCATGACGGCCTGCTGCGTATCAAAACAGGCGGCCTCAAAAATACCGAGTGCGTGGCGCATCGGGTCGGCATCCGCGGGAGCGCCGGGGGCAAAGAGGGTTCCACCATAGCGCTGAATGGTCAGCGCTTCATGATGTGAACCGTCATGGACCAGCCGAAACAGGGCCAGGATGCGCGGCCATGCACCGTACCGGTGCGCAAGACGTCCCCGCCCGCGCAGGGCAAGCCGCTGGAGCTGTTCAAACAACCCCTGAAGGCTGTAGTTGTCGTAGTACAGCGGCTGGCTGCAGGGCAGCAGGTCACGGCTTTCAGCAAAGAGAATAACCACCATGCGCATGATGGTTCTTGCGGCGGCCCGGTAAATATCGGCGCCATGCGCGTCCAGTCCGGCCTGCCGTAACGCGTCGCCATGGGCATGAACCAGCACTTCCACCGCCTCACGCACACGGGACCCCAACCCGGCGGACAACTCGGACTGTCCTTTGCGACTGGCCGATACGGCCTGCTCAAGCGGTGCGGGTTCATGTTCGCCTGCAGGAACAAAAAGCGCAGGCTGCAGGAGTTGGCGCAGGGATGCCAGGGCAACACCCGGTTGCCCTTCAGTAAACCACTGAGCCGCATCCCACTCACAGGCGGCCTCGTAATCCGGTCCGGCATACACCAGGCGCCACTGCATAC
The DNA here is from genome assembly GCA_009929845.1 of Spartobacteria bacterium. GTDB lineage: Bacteria > Verrucomicrobiota > Kiritimatiellia > RZYC01 > RZYC01 > RZZM01. The sequence continues at coordinate 14,155 of RZZM01000015.1, read as the reverse complement.
CGTTCGTTAACAGGGCAAAGGGTTGCTCAGCGGAACGCAGCCATTCATGCACCTGGCTGAGTGTGCGTCTTCCGCGACCAATGCCTACGCGGAAATGCTTCTCGATGAATACCGGCAGTGCAGCACCGCATGGGCCCCGCCAAAGCTGCCTGGGATGAAAACTCTCACCGGTGAGCAGAACGCGGCTGAATTCAACCGGCACGTCCGACCCGCGTTTCCATTTTGAACCCAGTATGCTGTTGAACCCGCAAATATTATCCAGCACCCATGCCACCCAGGGGCCGGCATCACATTGGCCGGATTCAAAGCGCTGCATCTCCCGTCGTAATCGGTCTACGCGATATACCGGCAGCTCTTCCGATGAATACTCCTGCTCGATATGACGCGCCTGCGAAAGGTTCAGCAACAAACCGAAATGCCTCGGACTTTCCCACCAATCTTGATGCAACTCATTCATACGGACACCTCCGGCAGGATGATTTCAACAGAAACCGGCATGACCTGGGCATTCCCCCGCATGGTATAGCGTGCAGGAATGAGATGCTTGAGTATGCGCTCACGTTCACGGGCAAGCTGATCGCGCAGTTCCCCGTAGTGCTGGCGGCGGCGTTTCAGTTCGTCTTCTTTAAGATTGATATCGCGGTCCAGTTCGTCAAAGACACGGTTCTGGTCAAACAGGAGTCCCTGCTGACGTGCATGCCGCAACCCATCGAGTTCCCGTTCAAGACGGACCAGTGTGCTGTTTTCAATCAGGGCGGAAATCTCCCCCTGTCGGCTCTGGTACCGTTCATTTTCATTGTTTACAGCCTGTTGACGATCCATATTGATTTGCTCGCGTAACTGCACGGTCAACTCTTCGGCAAAACCTTTGAGTCGAGTCCGTACATCAGGGGCATAATCAATCCACAAGTCCCGTGCACGCTCCAACTGTTCATCCGCCACAGCTTTCCGCGCATCCTGTTGCAACATGCGTGCCGGCCTGTGCGGCAGCGCATCCCCCAGCCCGTCATCATAAACCGGGATGCATACCGTACGGACCCAGTGATGAAACGTTTCGCGTAAATCATTCACGGCCAGTTCTTCCACGGTAAGATGCAGTTCAGCTATCGCACCATCAGCTACAGGCGCATGAAGCGCGGTCCACCGTGAAACCTCGATGGACCCGCTGCCCGGGAAACGCAAGCGGCTCAGTGTACTCAGCGCACGCTGCATGAGGGGATGGCTCAAATGCAGCAAAAGGGTGTCCGCGCGGGGACGAAAAACACGCCGCTCTCCGATTTTACACAGGAGTGCCCGGGCATCAAAGGCCAGCCTGGGCAGCGGCCCCTGTTGTTCTCCACGGCCGGACAGGCGAACGGCATCATCAATAACGGCACTCCAGGATGGCGGGTGTGGACTGAGTATCCGGCAACACCCATCGGTTTCGGGTTCGGATAGCCGCGGATGTCCAACACCAACGGCCATGGCTGCTTCGAGTGTATCTCGAACCGTTTCCGCGTTGTAGTCGATTTCAGCGGCAACGGCATCCAGCGGATGGACCACTTCCGGTTCAACGGTACGCGTGCGGTCATCACGCGGCGTGTCCGCGCGCCCACTCGCCGCAGCGACCCGGCGGTCCAGGTCGGCCCGGATATGATCAAAATCTTCCCCTTCGACCAGCCGCCGGTACGTAATTTCATCAAATACCTCGGCGGTGGCGCCCAGATCTTCGCGAATGGTATCCACCTTGCGCACAACCAGGTCGAGAAAGGCCAGGTCCTGATCGTCGGGGCTGACAAAATGGAATACCGTAACATCACGGGCCTGGCCATGCCGATCCAGGCGGCCGTTGCGCTGTTCAAGACGGGCCGGATTCCAGGGCACGTCGTAATGCAAAAGATAGCGTGCGGTTTGTTGAAGGTTTAATCCTTCCGCAGCCGCATCGGTGCCAAGGAGAATGCGTACAGGATGAGCCGGATCGTTAAAGGCCGCCTTAATATCCTCGCGCTGTGTATCATCCATCCCTCCATACAGACACAACATGCGATTCTCATCTCCGCACCAGTGCTCCCGCATACGCTGCAAAAGGTAATCCAGGGTGGTCTTATACTCCGTAAAGACCACCAAGCGTTCATCCTCCCGCCATGAACCATCTCGCCAAAGCCGGGTTTCAATCAATTCTATCAGGGCATCAAAACGGGCATCCGCGCATGGCACAGGTGCATCCAGCGCATCCGGTCCGAGATCAAGACCGGAAAGCGCGCTATTCAATGCCGCCATTTCCGTGCTGAGTTCATCGGCAAAAGGTTTAAGCCAGGCCCCGATGGTTTTCGAAGCCACGCGGGTCCGGCTTTCTGTTTCCAGGTCGTCATCCAGGTCGTCATCCAGCCCTCTACAGGCCGTCAACACTTCACGGTCATCAGCCGCATCCTGCGCTAACCCTTCCCGGCAACGCCACCAACTGTCCGCAAACGCCACCGGACAGGAAAGCAAGCGTTTCCCGAGTATCTCAACAGCAAAAGCCCCGGCCAGACGACGGCGTTTTGCGCCATCCGCAATCAAGGCCCGTATTCGTTCCCGGAAAACCGCAAAGGCATCAGAAAGAACTTTTTCCGCGGCATCGCGCTCTAACAGTAATGCCTGCGGGGGGTGCCGCTCGGAAAAGCGCTGGACGGTATCAGCCTGGTTGATTTCACGTTTCAATCGGCGCACAAGCACATCCTGGATTCGTGCGCGTTCCGCCGGTTTAAATTCCTCGGTTTGACTGAATCGTACGGGATCGAGTAATTCCAGCAGGCCGGAAAAAGACCGGGTATGCCCGTTATGCGGTGTGGCGGTCAGGAAAAGTCGATGTTCAAACAACGGCGCCACCCGGCGCAGCATACGACAGAGTTCACTTTCCTCCCCAAAGGGCGCCGGGGTCAGGTTGTGCACCTCGTCAACAATCAGTAAATCCCAGGGCAATAAAGCATCCGAGGTTTCGGCACGGCAGGCGGAAAGAAAAGATTCCAGCACATCTGGTTGTTTCAGGTAATGATAACTCGTTACAATACGCGAAAAACTGCGCCAGGGATTGGCGTCCATCCCCAACTGCCTGCGCAGATGCAAGGTGGCCGGCCTGTCCACGATTTCAAAGGGCAGTGAAAATTTCGACCAGAGTTCATCGCGCCACTGGATACGTAACGGCGCCGGGGTCATGATGAGCACCCGCCGAACCCGGCGGCGCAACAGCAGCTCGCTCAGTATAAGTCCCGCCTCAATGGTTTTACCCAGACCGACATCATCAGCAATCAGCAACGAAACCCGCGGCATCCGCAAGGCCTTCAGTAGAGGAACCAGTTGATAATCCTCAACCTCAACCCCTCCATGAAAAGGAGAGATAACCGGCAAACGATCCAGCGGCCCATTGCCGTCAGGATCGACATACGGCCGGTTAGCCAGCCAGCGACAAGCCCGCTGCAAAGCCAGTAAATCTTCCCGCCGCATCGGATCAGATGCGGATGGATCAGGCAACGCACTGGGCGGTAACAGTCGCGCATGGGGTTCACACTCCCAGATCAAACGCTCTTCGCCAGGCGTTTCCCCGTCATTATACTCGATATCCACCACATGCATGGCCCCGGTTGGCCCATCATGTGGTTGAACACCACTCAAAACACCCCGCCGGTTCCGCACCGTCGCCACCATCCCCACACGGGGTATATGTTCTGAAGGCTTGGACGGTTTAGTCATGCGCTTTTTTCTCCTGCATGGTTTGTAAGAGCTGACGCCCCTTCTCCGTTAAACGGTATTTCTGCAGGCGACTGGTCGGTTTCTCAGGGATGGTGTATTCGATTAATCCAGCGTTTAGCGCTGGAGCAATATAAGTTTCACGCAAATGCTGCCTATCCTTAAGCGACAACGCATCTCTAATGCCAGCGTTTCCCAGTTCACCTTCATCAGATAACAACATGAGCAGTCTAGCAACACACTCGTTGACTGGTGGGGTGACTGGTGGGGTGACTGGTGGGGTGACTGACTGGGACCCCTTGTCAACTCGTTCAACAGAACGCCTGAACCTTACCGTGAACCAGCTTTCATCGATTTCAACAACGGGAGCATCCACACCGGCAGTAACGCACAGTTTCCTGATTCGTTTCCAGCCCGACCCCACATGCTCAACAGCATCCATTCGGTAAAGCATGCTGAACAGCAATGGATTACGGGGGATGCTTTTCTTCCCCAGTAACTCCGGCGTCATTCCCGCTGGCAGTCCCCCGGGGTTCACAATTTCAACGCGATCCTTAAAGACGTAGACCTGCACATTGGCTGTGCTCCGGTAGTCGCGGTGGGCAAAGGCATTAACCACGACTTCGCGCATCGCTTCCTCAGGCAATTCGGGGCGTTCTTCACGTTTTACGTGTTTGATGATCAGCGCTGTGTTAATCTTGGACATGATGTAGGCAACGGCATCCTGGATCATGGAAAAAACATCCCCGTCATAGTCTTTTCGATCCAGAATGTGCGTTTTCGTGGTGCCCTGAAAAAGCGCACAGGAGACGTTTCCGGCACTATTGAACTTCATGATATTTTCTGCCAGCAACCAGGCTCCCGCATTGGTCATACTGCCATTACGTATCAGGTTCAGATTCTCCAGCACTTGCATTTTATCCATACCATCGGGAAGCTTGGCGCGTTTCGCAAACCGCTGATAAAGCGAATCTGTTAAGTCCTTTTCCAGGTTGTACCAGTCATTCTTCATTTCATCGAAATGAATGACGCCTTCCTTGAAGAAGAATTCCCGGATTTCATTGCGCGTCAACTGCTGCGATGAGGCTCCTTCGCGAATATAGAATTTGCCGGCAAAGGAATACGGCTTGCTGTTTTGGGCGGGCACATCAACCACCAGCACCTGATCTACCAGCTCAATATCAACGACCAGTGGCGGATCAATAGAACGGGCTAACGACTGCACTTCTGACTTCAATCGATTTGCGTCTCTGACACCAACAATCACCCCTTTGTCACTCACCCCGATTAAAATCGTTCCCCCCATCGCATTCGCAAATGCACACAGCTCACGCCCAAGATTACTCGTGCCGGAACGCTTGAACTCCGTCGAGAAGCCTTCGCCAAGTACAATCAGGTTGTGTAGTTCCCTGTTCATCGTAAGCATGATAAAGAAGACTCTTATTAAGGCAATAACAATAGGACCCAATCACTTAATTACATGACACATATCTGAAGTGTTTCACGTATGATTAGTCACAAGACGGTGTAGAGCACCATGGCAACAAAGGGGATATTTATCCTTGCGAATAAGAACTAACATGCTATTATTTATCCTTATAGGAAAGGATAAATAGACATGGAAAGCTTGATACGTCAATTGATCGCGGACTCGATGGAACAGGAATGGCCTGCTTTACTTACGCGCGAGGGCGTGCTGGGAGAGATTCCGGAGATGGCGACAGTATTGACCGGTATGCGGCGCACGGGCAAGACGTATCGTCTGTTCCAGCGCATGCGCAAGCTGTTGGAGGACGGCGTGGACCGTCAGCGCATCCTGTACCTGAATTTTGAGGACGAGCGACTGGGCTCGGTTGATGCGGATTGTTTGCGGTTGGTGGACGAGGCTTACATGCGGGCCTACCCCCCCGAGGGCGGAGCCGTCAGCTATTATTTTTTTGATGAGATTCAATATGTGACGGGCTGGGAGCGGTTCGTTCGGCGGTTACTGGATCGTCGCGATGTACGCATATTCCTGACAGGCTCGTCATCTAAGCTGCTCAGCCGCGAAGTCGCCACTTCAATGCGGGGCCGGGCGGTTGAAACCCGGATGTTCCCCTACGGGTTCCGGGAGTTTCTGCGGGCAAGGGAACTTGATGTGCCCGGGAATCCGGACATGGTGGGCCGTAAGCAACGGGCCATCATCGAACATGCGTTCCGGGAATTCCTGCATATTGGCGGATTTCCGGCGGTGCAGGGACTGCAAGAGCGCGACCGACGACAGGTGCTGCAAGGGTATGTCAATATCGTGGTGCTGCGCGATGTGGTCGAGCGACACGGGTTGACCGGGATCGCGGCACTGCGTTACCTGACCCGCCGTCTGCTGGCCGCGAGCGCATGCCATTTCAGTGTCAACAAATTCTACAACGAGCTGAAATCCCAGGGGTTGAAGTGCGGCAAGGATGCCCTGCACGAATACCTGCAGCATCTGGAGGATACCTTTCTCTTCGCGGGGATGTTCCTGGATACCCCGTCCGAGCGGCGACGGATGGTGCATCCGCGCAAGATGTATGCGGCGGATCATGGACTGGTCTGGGCCTGCGTGCCTCCGGGCAATCACTGGGGCGAGGGGCGCGCCCTGGAACAGGCCGTGCATACCGAACTCCTCCGCCGGGGATACGAACCTCGTTATGGACTCACGGAAAACGGCTATGAACTCGATTTCGTTGTGGTTGGTCCTGATGGACAGCGTCTGGCCATACAGGTTTGTGCAGATCCGACCGATCCAGCCACACGCGAGCGCGAGCTGCGCGCCCTGGTGGATACAGAGAACTCAACCGAACGACTATTGATCACCCTGTTCACAGAAGACCATCTGGATGTGGCCGACCAAACCATCCCCGCACAACCGGCCTGGAAATGGTTTCTGACCGCGGAAGAAAGTTAAGAAAAATAGTAGTTTTTCAGCTTCAAACTACATTCTTTATATCAGCTTTAACATCTTCTAAAATTTTCTCCTTAGCCTTCTGGCAACCGGGGCCGGTGACGGTGCTTTTTCCGCCTGACTGGGGGTGGATGGTTAGTTGGGTGCTGATTCTTTCTTTCAGGGCCGGGACATGGGAGATGATGCCGATTAGTTTTCCGTTTTGCTGCAGGCCGGCGAGGGTTTCCAGGGCGGTTTCCAGGGCGTCTTCGTCAAGGGTGCCGAAGCCTTCGTCCAGGAACAGGGAGTCCACCCGTACTTTGCGGCTGGCCATTTTTGACAGACCCAGGGCCAGCGATAGGCTGACAATGAAACTTTCGCCCCCGGAAAGGTTGCGGGTGGATCGGATTTCTCCGGCCTGGTAGTTGTCGACCACGTTGAGTTCAAGGGGTTCTTTGTCGTCGCGAATCAACAGGTAACGGTCGCTCATGCTTTCAAGCTGGCGGTTGGCGTGGGAGACCATCAATTCGAAGGTCAGCCCTTGCGCAAAGTTCCGGTATTTCTTGCCATCACTGGAGCCAATCAATTCATGCAGTCGACTCCACCGCTGAAATTCCCTTTTCTGCTTTTCAATCATCTGCTGTTTTTCCGCGAATCGGTTTTTTGCATCGGCGTCATCTGCCAGGCGCTGCTTCAATCCACCGATCTTTTCCCCCAGTTCTTTTAATACAACCGAGAAACCTTCTATTTCCTGTTGCAGTTCTTCCAAGGACTGCTCAGTAAGCCGTTTTTCTGTTTCAACAGTTAATTTTTCCCGACGATCTTTTTGGCGTCCGACAACATCCGCCCGACGGGCTTCCAGGCTTTTTTCCTCCTGTTCCAGGGCGGTGCGGTCATCGACGGGCAAACGAGCAGTTTTAAAGGCTTCTTCATCTTTGAAATCGAGCTTTTGCAGGTCCAGCAGGAAAGCCTGTTCCTGTGCTTCCAACGGTGCTGCCCGTTCGGCCATGTCCTGCTGCAGGTTCAAAATTCCGGTTTTCAATGCCGTATAGCTTTCATTTAAAGCCTGCAGTTCGTTCATGAGTGATTTTTCGGCCTTTTCAGCCGTTGAAACAGCCTCTGAGAGGCGTTTTTCCTCTTTTTCGACATCCTTCTCACCAAAAAGGCCCTTCCGCTCTTCAAAAAGGGTATTCAACGCATCATTTTTCGATTTCAGCACGTTTTTTCGCTCATTTTGAGCGGTTTCGAGTGTCTGAATGATGCCGGTGAGCTGTTTGTGATCTGACTCCACCTGATGAAGCTGTTTTTCAAGGTTTTCGCGTTTGGTCTGTTGTTCCTGCCACGCAGTTGCGCGTTGGGTCAGTTCTTCGAAAAATGCCACAAGATCATCGGGCAATGCTTCTACACCCATGGGCTGCAATAATTGAAGAACATGGCCTTTATTGGTTTCAAAACGCTCCGCGATGCTTTTTGAGGCCGTTTCAGCCTCATCGACCGCTTTTTGGACCTCAAGAAGCGATTTATTTGCATTTTTGAGGTCTTTTTCGGCATTTTCGGCTCGATTTTGGGCCGAAATGCATGCTTTTTCGACTTCTGCCACCTTTGTTTCACCTTTTTCCGCCTGTTTGATCAGGGCGGACAAGGCATTGATTTTCCGGTCCATATCATCAAGTTGCGGCACGGTTCCATCCGCGAACGGATGTTCGGTTGCCCCGCATAACGGGCATGGTTGACCGGCCACCAGTTTTGACCGTTCCTCTTCCAGGCTGGTAATCTTTTGAACATACGCCCGTTCGCGCATGAGACCCTCATGCTCAGCGCGATACTCCCGCAATAAACGCCCCTTCAAAACCTTCTCAAGCTCAGTTGAATCCGTATTTCTCTGTTTTTTAGCCTCATTTTTGGCTATTTTGGCCTTTTCAAGGCACTGCACGGCTGTTTTTTGCGATTTTTCGGCATTTTTTTGTGATTTTTGGCAGGAATTCACCTTTTTTTGCGCTGAATCAACATCTGTACTCAATGTCATCAGATTTTTCAATTCTGCCTCGATACCTGATTTTTCCGCCACTAAGACCTCATCACAGGCATGTTTTTTACAAAAATCATCAATTGCTGACATTTTCCGCCCAAATTCGACGATTTTTTGCTCATTTTTGGCCATTTTATGCTGATTTTCGGCCAATTCGGCCTGTTTGTCCTCACTTTCCTTTTCCAGGCCTTGCAGATGCGTTTTTTGATCCACAATCCGCTCATCGAGCACCCGCACCTTTTTGATGGTTTCTGATTCGATATGCTGCCGGTTTTTGGCATCCAACAGTGCTTTTTCAGCATGGGCCAACTGCTCTTTTCCGGTTTCAAGCTTCTGCTCCAATTCCGGACGTCCTGTTTCCAGCTTTTTCAGTGCCTGCCGGTCGTCAAACTGCTGCTTACGTGTGGCGGTCAATGTGGCGAAAGCACCATCCAGTTCAGATGCTTTTCGCGCTCCTTGTAGCAATAGCCGCCGCGGTTCGAAGTCGATGATGGCAAGCTCAGTAGCTGAAATCTCCTTTTCCAGGGCTTCCAACTCCTTTTGAAGCCTTGAAATACCGGTTCTCCACTGAAAAGCGGCATCTAATTGAGTCTTTTGACCGGATTTTTCAGTCAAGACACCCGTTTTTTCATCAAGTTCATGCTGTAGAGCAGAAACCCGCTCATCATCCAGCAAAACCAGGCCTTCTTTTTCAGCCTGAAGGACATTCAGTTGGTCTTTTTCTGAACGTAATCGTTCATGGACGGCTTTTGAAATATCCGTATAGATTTCTGTCCCTGTGATCTGCTCAAGGATCCTGGATTTCTCTTCCACATCAGCTTTAAGAAACGTATCAAAAGCCCCCTGGGCAAGCAGCATCGAGCGGGTAAACCGTTCAAAATCCATCCCGGTTTTCTCTTCGATTACGGCAAGGACACGCCTGAGCTGAGACTCAATGATCTTACCATCGCCAATACCTTCGGATATTTCGTGGCGTGGATGCTGCAATTCACCATCAGCCTTTTTCCGGGACCTGTGCTGCGCCCAGTAACAACGATACCGGCCCGCCTGCGATTCAAACAAAACTTCCGCAAAACACTCGCCTGTTTGCCGCGACATAATCTCGTTACTGCTTTTTGTTATTTTCCCCAACCGGGGAGTCATCCCGTACAACGCCAGACAAATCGCATCCAGGATCGTTGATTTGCCCGCACCAGTCGGCCCCGTCAACGCAAATATGCCATCCGACACATATTCCGGCACTGTAAAGTCAATAAACCAATGCCCGTAAAGTGAATTTAAGTTTTTGAATCTTAGCTCTAGAATTTTCATGCCGTGCCCCTACTCCGCATTTCGGTCCTCATCATTAATTGAAGCGATTATTTCCTGGTATGCCTGGATAACTTCATCTCTTTCCTCAGCAGGTACGCCACATGAATCAAGGCATCTATTAAAAACATCATGTACATCCAGATCATCAAGTGTTTCTTCATCATTAATGCGACTGAGGACCCGGGCCATAACCCGCGCATTCCTGACTTGCAGGATTTCCATTTCAGAATCAATCAACGCCTCATCAAGCAATTCGCGAAGATTGCCGACAACAGCCGAATCTTTATATTCAATTTCCAGCCAGGCAGTGGAACCGGCCTTGTTAAGTGTATTGATTTTGTCTTGAATATCCTCAAGGGAACCGGCGATTCGCTCCATCTGCTGAAAACGAGGAACCGGCAACGTTTTGATTGTGGATTTTTCATTATCAGATCCAAAATCAACGACGACAACCTGCTTTTCCTGAGTTGCTTCACCAAATCCAATGGGTATGGGCGAACCACTGTAACGCATGTGTTGTGCCTCTCCAATGACTTGAGGAACATGTAAATGTCCCATAGCAAGATAATCCACCGAAGGAGGGAAAACATCAACACCCACATGGGCCAGGGAGCCAACATAAAGTTCCCGCACCCCGTCACCAACAATGGTTTTCCCGCCGTCTGTAAACAGGTGCCCCATGGCAATTATGGGGATTTTTGATTGTTGATTGTTAATTGCTGATTTTTTCAGGAGTTCGTCTCGTTTTTGTTCTGCAATGGCAACCACCTGGGCATAATGATTTTTGACACCTTCCACGATCTTAGCATTCTTATCTTCAATGGATTCACCTGCTTCAACCGTACGGATGTCCCGATCTCTCAGATATGGTACAGCGCAGACAATTGCCTCTGGCTGAGCATCATTATTTATAACAATCACTTCATCTTCTAAGGCTCCTGTCATTGCTCCAACAACATGCACATTGAGCACCCGCAAAAGTTCTTTCGGGGCATTAAGAAACGTCGGTGAATCATGATTGCCGCCCGTCACAACCACATGCCTACAACAGGAATTGGCAACCCTGCAAAGGAACCGATAATACAACTCCTGGGCTCGATTACTCGGTGTGCTGGTATCAAAAATATCCCCGGCCACCAGCAGCACATCAATACCTTCGTCTTCAATCGTTTTCGCCAGCCAATCAAGAAATGCCTCAAATTCATCATAGCGTTTCCGTCCATGCAACGAACGCCCCAAATGCCAATCTGATGTGTGTAGAATTTTCATAAGTTACACCAGTAAAAAATAGTCATTGTAAAATCACCAATCCAAAAAATCTAAAATCAGAAACTCATCACTCTTATTCACTCTTTGTCAGATACCTGATAACGGCACCCGTTCTATCAACACCCGCAGAACAATGTACCAGTACCGGTCGTTTGGCATCATCAAAAATGGAAGCGATTTTCTCAAGATCTTTTTTCTTAACCGGTGGGTGGGCGTAATCTGCTATAGGATAAGGAATAACAGCAAAGCCTGCTTCACGGTATCGCCCCAGAAGCCCGGTTTCACCAAGTGCGGCATAGAACCCTAACTGGCGATCGTCCAACAGACAAATAATCGTCGACACGCCAAGTTCCTTTGCTTGAGCGATCCAATGGTCTACAGCAGGCATATCCACTTGTTTACTCGGATAGCCTGGACGACTACTGCGGTATAAAACATTAGCGATAACGGTTTTCATATTATTCTCCTGTTAGAGTTTGTTTATTCATGATTAACAAATACTACACCAAAGCATCGGTCAAAAAGTGACCGACACTTGAAAAAGAACACGAATCTCACCAATCCCACGAATGAATAATGGACCACTAAATGCCTGGCGCAGCAAGCCGCAACCAAATGCTTTTTTTGGACGGGATTAACAGGATGGACTGGATCATTATCTTGTTTATCACTTACAGATGTTGAGAAACATTTTCTCTAATTCAGTACAGACCTGTTTTGAAAGAGAAGTAACCCATATTAGTGTTTATTAGTGTCCATTTGTGGTTCAGGACAACGGCTGCTCAGCTATTCTTCAAAAAATCAAACACCCCCATACTTTCCAGTTCCTGAATGACTTCATATTGGCATGTTTTACATAATCCAGTACCTCTGAACACTGGGTCATCCTTATCCGCTACGGGCCCACTACATCGACCGCATTGCCCGGCCCTGGCTCTATTGTTGATAAAGTCATCCAGTGACTTACCCAGGCATTTACCTTCAACTGTTTTGTCTAAAAACAAATTAGACTCATCGCTAACGTCCAGCGAATAACCACCTTGAGCAATATTCATTTCATGGACTTCTTGGTCATAACTTTTTGCATCATCCGCCAGGCGTGAAATGTCATCGATAAAATCAGTGTATATAGATTCATCATTAGGCGTTATCCGCCAGTCCATACAGGTAAACGAATCCCCACCTGTTTCAGGGCGTTCAAAATATCCCCCTGAAGAGATATGGATTTCAGCATCTTGAATATCAATATCCCACCAGTGCATAATCCGGTGATCACCAAACTGCCGTGTCGGACTGGAAAGAATCATATGAACAGAAATATCGTCCGTCCAATACGGTATACGATCAAAAAAGTGTTTAATCTTACCCAGGCTGATCAACTGTGCCCCGGTATACAATTTGGATTGAATAACTTTATCCAATAACTGCATGGTAGTCCCAACCACCCAGCAATCCCTTTGATTAAAATCGTAATGCTCCATTATACACTCCCAACTAGTCTGCCATACTTGCCAGCAAAATTTTCATCACTGAATATAGCATCACATTATAATAGTGTGTCGGCCAAAGAGTGTCCGACACCTAAAATTGGTTATCTTTTTTTATTTGTCCACGAAAGGCCACGAAACCGGCGACCGTAAACAATTAAGCGGCTACGCATATCAGGGAGGGGCATTGTCCTCAATGCCTTCCAGCTCACGGAATAGTTCCTTATACAGCGGGTGCATGGCCAATGCTGTTGGGATGAGATGGACAACGCAACGGTTGTATGCATGATGTTCCGGAATCGCCGGGGTAGCGATTCCTTAGGCCAAGCAGTCGCTGGGGACAGCGACCCTCCCGAAAGTCAGTCGCTGCCTACTGGTACGCCTTTCTTGCGGTTTCCAGTTCACTTTTCACCTTATCAACGAGTTCTTTTGGTTCCAGTACCTGTGCCTCTTTCCCCCAGGAGAGTATCCATGCGGTTACTTCCGCCAGATGATTTGTTTCGAAAGAAAGAATGCCTGTGCCATTCTTTTGGATCTTAAACACCTGGTTCTGATGCCACTCGCGTTCTGAGACGTAGGGTGCGGCTGCCTTAGTGAATTGAATTTTCACCTGGTGGTTTTCCTTACCGAAAATGATTCCGAAGTGCTTGCCAAAATATGCATCGGGATTAAAACTTTCAGGGCGCACAAATGATTGTTTAAGCGGCTTTACTTTTTTGATCCGCGATACTGCAAAATTTCGTATTTCATTATGTTTATGGCAATGACACAGCAAATACCAGTCTCCTTTGAAATGAATCATGTGATAGGGATCAACTTGCCGCATAGATCGTTTTTTTGCATTGCGGGAATCATAGTCAATGCTGATACGTTGACTGTTGCTCAGTGCCTTAGCTACCATATCCCAGATGGCGGGATCAATATGGCGGTGCGGTGATTGAAAAAAAGAAATACGTTCATCTAACCAGGCAGGATGGATATTGACTTCATCAGGCAGGCCCTCTTCAATCTTTTTGAATACCTGTTCTAATTTTTCATATAGCGGTGTATTGCGGTACTGCTGCATGGCCCGCTGCATGATACATATGGCGAATAAATCACTTTCATCAAGCTGGATGGCCGGCAGCGAATAGTTGTCTTCTGAATAATAATACTCATGGGTGCATTTATCGTATTCAATGGGCGCGCCTTCATCGCGCAGGAATTCGATATCGCGCTGGATGGTCTTAGTGCTGTACCCGAATTTCTTAGCCAGCGTGTTACAGTTGGGATGAAATACATCATATTCCAGGTAATCAGCATGGCCACCGGCTGCCACCCGTTTCCTGCGCTCTCTGGCCTTCCTCAGCTCCACATCTATCTGTTGCCACCGAATATGCTGCAAATGCATACCTGTTCCTCCTGTTTCGGGGTTCTGCATCTGTACCACAGTTCCCACGAACTATTTCC
>RZZM01000207.1 GCA_009929845.1 Spartobacteria bacterium | reverse complement strand
ACCGATTCCATGGCTACCACCTGGCAGTCATCGAGCAGGCAAATTCTGTGACTTTTATCTCCCATATCAATTCCAATTGTGTTAGCTTTCCTCATGTCCCTCATGTCCAGTCTCCTTTTTTTGTTTGCACCATTGAGTGCGTTTAGTTTGTGATGCTATCACATCTCGTAAGGGAGACTGGACTTTTTCTTATTTGCCTTCTCATGTTATCTGTACAACGAACGGTGAAACCTGAAACGTGCAACCACCGCCCGCCGACACCTTGGTGTCACTTTAACTTCCACGAGGTAAGGAGTTCTGAGGATACTCTGTAGAGCCCGGGGGCGCCGCGGGTTTTTTGGGGTGGTGGGGGGTGTATGTGGGATGAAGCGGCTTTGCGTCAATAGATGCGATGAATATGCTGCATGCCGTGCGCACGGGCCTGGCGATATAGTTGGGACTGGGAGGTGTCGCTGGAGATTATGATGGCGGTTTCTTTGTCGAATGTGCAGTCCCGGAGGGGGGTAAGGGGGATGTCGTTGATGTATTCCTCCTTTTTGTGATCATCAATGATGCCCCGCAGGGTGAGGGGTTTGAAATCGGTCAGGGCCAGCACGCGTTGCGTGTGTTGTCCTGCGCCGTACAGCCAGACGTGTGTGATGCCTGCGCGGACAAGCTCGGGAATCAGCGATTCCAGCGCCCATTCAAGCTCGTGCGGCGGACGGTAACGGTCGCGATAACGGTCGATGAGCAGATAGTGGGCGGCATCACCCAACAGACGCAGGGTGTGCCAGGGAAGGGCTGTGAGCAAGCGGCGCAGGGCGCGGCGCAGTACCGGGCGCGCTTCGGCGCTTCCAACGGCCAGGCGCACTGTGGGGCGCCAGACGCCGGGGAGGAGGCGGCGGGCGATCAGGCGGGCATACGGTCGGTTGTCTTGCGCGCTGAGCCATTCGATGATGCGCGATTGCAGATCAAAAAACATAAGCGGGGCCGTGCCGCTTTTGACTACGTCGGCGGTTGAGTTGTTGGTGTGAATACGATAACCGGTCAGCCGGGTATCCAGCATGACGACGTCGTGTTTGGCGGCGATTTTGGCCAGCAGCATGCGGTCTTCATACTGAAAGGGGAGTCCTTCCTCGAAGCCGCCCGCTTCTTCCACACAGGCGCGTTGTGTGAGTACGGAACTGAACGCGCAAAGCAGGGATCCGTCCAGGACCTGCCGGAAAGCGGACTGTGTATCGTGGACACAGGTCGAATCGAAGTGTTCGACGCGCGGCATGAACAGCGCGCCGTAGGCGTCGCGGCGCAATGTCGCGGCGGTAAAGCAAAGGCCCGCGTCGGGTTGCGCGGCCATCTGTTGGACCTGTAGCCGAATTTTGTCGGGTTCCCACAAGTCGTCGGCGTCAAGAAACGCGATGTATTCTCCGTGTGTATGACGCAGGGCGAGGTTGCGCGATGCGGCGACGCCGCGATTGGCGCGGTTCGGGTGATGGAGAAGGCGGATAATCCCTTGGCTGGCCTCGGCCAGTTCATTCAGGAGGGTGGGGGTGTTGTCGGTGGAGCCGTCATCAACAATCAGTATTTCAAGCGGCGTATAGGTTTGATCGAGCGCGCTTTGCACGGTCTCGCGCAGGAATGTCCCGCCATTGTAAACGGGAAGGATTACCGAGACCAGCGGGCTGTTGTCCGGTTCGTGCGCAGCCCCGGACGATGCCTGGACCTGTACCGGGTGATGGTTGATGCGGCTGATTGATTCTTGTTGCATTCGGTAATGTCCGGCCCGGAAACGTTCTACGGCCAGCCAGCCCAGGGCCAGGCATTTCCGGATGGGGGAGAGGGCTTTGAAGTGACGGTCGGAGACGGCCTGCCACTCTGGCAGAAAGGTGTCGAACCCCTGGTTGGAATGCGAGGTTGCATGGAAGCGGTACAACGAAAAAAAGCGGTTGCGATAGGTAAAGGAGAATCCGGCCCGCATGGCGCGCAGCCAGTAGTCATAGTCCATGGCATACGTGAGCGAGGTATCGAGCAGGCCGCAGGTATCGAGGACGGTCCGGTGAAAGAAAACCGAAGGTTGGGGGGGCATGGCGACACGGCCCCTCATGCGGTAGATTTGCGGATGAAAGAGTAGCCGCAGAAACGGGGTCGGTCCGGGCTCCATGGTTCCGCGCACGTTCCCGTTAGGTCCGATGACCTTCGCGTTGCCGGAGAGGAGGTGGATGCCACGGACGGGGTCAATGGTTTTCGCCACGTAATCGAAGGCCCCGGGCAGATAGCCATCGTCGGAATTGACCCAGGCGATAATGGCGCCCCCGGCGGCCTGGAAGCCGGTGTTCAGGGCGGCGGACTGGCCCTGGTTCTCCTGGTAGATGTATTTCACATGGGCATAGCGCGCGCAGACCTCCCGGGTTGAATCGGTCGAGCCGTCATCGACAATGATGTGCTCAAACCGTGGATAGCGCTGCGCCAGCACCGCGTCAATATTTTCCGCCAGGAACGCGCCCTGGTTGTAACAGCAGGTGACCACGCTGATCAGGGGCTCATGCATCGTCTGCGCAATCCGGGAGAATAGATAAGGCCGGGTGATAGGGCGCTAGCAAGGCGCATTCAGCGGGCATCCATTGGATGGCGCGCTCGAACATATCCAGTTCGAAGGCATCGGACGAAAGGATGATCGCATCGGCATCAAGGGCCATGTCTTGTTGCGGTCGGATCACCGGCAGGCCGTTCAACGCATCGTTCGTTGGATGGTCATCCAGGATCGCGCACACCGTACATTGCGTCAGGTCCGGATGCTCACCGATAGCGCGCAGCAGGCGGGTGGTATGCTTGCCGGCGCCATACAGGGCCAGTGATTTGAAATGGTGGCGAAGGCATGTTGTCGCCAGGAAATCGAGGGCATCCTGAAAGGGGGCTCGAACGGCGCCGTCGGCTACGGACGCCCGGCGCGGATAATTATTGGCTGAGCGCACGCGCGCATAAAACGCGTTCAATTCGGATGCGATTGTATGGACGTCGAAATGGCATTCCGCAAAACCCCTTGCCGTCGCGCCGATCTCGTTGCGCAATGAGTCGGAGGCGAGCAGTGTGGCCAGTTTTTGTCCCCACTCGCGCGGGTTGTCGGTGATGGTCAGCATGGCGTCCCGTCCGTCGACCAGGGCTTCGCCGAATCCGGTTTGATAGGTCAGCATGGCCTTTCCGGCGGCCATGTAATAGGCCAGCTTGGTGGGAAGGCGAAAGCGGTTCCAGTCGTTGTTCAATCCCGGACACAGCGCCACGTCGGCCAGGCGGATCAGCCGATTCAGGGTCTCCCCTGTCTGGAACCCCAGGTCATGAAAGCGTGTTTCCAGGCCATAATATTTCAGCAGCAGCGCCACTTCGCGCGGCTTCTGGTTGCGGCCCACCAATACAAGCTGCCAGGGGGTGTTTTTGCACGCCGTGGCGCCCAGGGCATGGATAAGATATTCAAAATCCCGGGTGAAATTATAGATGGTTCCGAGAAACAGGAGGATGGGAATGTCGGGGGCCAGGCTGAACGCCCGCGCACAGGCGGTTCGTTCGGCTTCCGGGAAGGGGGCCTGCTCAATCGCGCCGACATCCAGGGCCGGGGGTACCCGTAATACGGGTTTGTCGTACAGGGCACGCAGTTTATCACAGAGTGGGTCCCACACGGCGGTGAATCCGGCTGCGCGATAGTGCAGCAGGGCATAGAGAAACGGGTCGGCCACCGAATAGCTGAATGGAATGGACATGCGGTGGAACCATTCAAACCAGTCATTATCCAGCGCGAATTGTTCGAGCAGGTTGGGTGGGGTCGGACGTTGTTCCAGGGTTGGCAGCAGGCCGCGGACGCGTGTGTTCAACTCGGCGTTGCTGAGCAGTTTTTTTTCGTCATCTTCGTGATTCACAATCAGCGGACAGTCGGCGATGCAGGCGGCCTCGAGGGCGGCGAGCCCGACGATGGCCCGGGGCACCCAGGTGTGTACGATATCCGGTTTGAAAGTGCGGATCGCGTGTATGCTCTCGTCATCCAGGTGGCATCCCGAAAAATTGTAGCGCAGCAGCGTGTACGCAATGGGGCCGAGGGGTGTTCCGTTCGGCTCTCCGGACGGAAGCATCAGGGCGCATTCCCGGCCCGCCGCGACCAGCGCGTTGGCCAGCGCGTCGATGTTCACCGTGTTGGGCGCGTCATATCCATATTGGTTGATGAATAAAATTCTCATTTTGTTGTGCGTTGTTTGGCGTTGTTCCGGGCTTCTTTCAGCAATGCCGGCGCGGCGCGATGGTCGGGGCAGACGCGCAGGCAGGCCTGGAGATGACGGATGGCGGTTTTGTATTGATGCAGACGGAGGGCGCATTCCCCCAGGTGAAACCAGGCGCTGCGCAAGTGATCGACGGCGTCTATGCCCTGCGCGCATTGCCTCATCAATTGGAAGGACAGGATCGCCTGTTCCCATTGTTCAAGGGCCTTGAAGCGCAGACCCTGCTCGCGAAACGTGTTTGCGCACGCGTTCAATGCGCTTTCCGCGGAACGGTGCAATCCGCCGTCGGGATTGTCGCGGAGCGTCCGCCTGCGCAGTTTCAGGAGCAGGGGGACGGCCGACGTTTCGTCGCCGCTGTCCATGTGCGCCGTGGCCAGCGCGAAAAGCGCGTCGGGGTCGAGCCGACCGCGGTCGGCAATGCGTGTAAACGTCTCAATGGCCTGGCGGTGTTGTCCGGCCGCCTGTAAGGTATGGGCGTAGGCGAGGTAGGCCGGGGCGGTCTTTTTAGAGAATGGTTGGTCCGGGAGGCTTTCGCTGACGGCCACCAGCCGCCAGTCAATGGGCAGGGCGAGGGGCGGGGATTTTTGTTTCAGGACTTTTTTATAGACCGCCAGGGTTTGTTCCGCGGCTTGCTCCCATGAAAAACGGCGCGCCTGGCTTATGCCCGCCGCGCGCATGCGGCGACGTCGGGCCGGGTCCGCCATGATTTCGATGATCGCCCCGGCCAATTCGTTGACCGAGCCGGGGTCAAAATAACGGACAGCGTCTCCCCCGACCTCGGGCAGCGAGGCCGCGTTCGAAGAGATCACCGGGACGCCGCAGGTCATGGCCTCGAGTACCGGCAGGCCAAACCCTTCGTCCCGCGAAGGATCAATCGCGGCCACCGCCCCGGTCATCACCGACGCCAGGTCCGTATCGGAAATAAAGCCCAGCTCTTTCCATGCGCCACGTTCTTTGCGTTTGCCGCCCGCGCTGACTACGCAGGGGGTGCGGCCCGTTGCTTTGCGGACCTGTTTGAGGGCCTCGCGAACAATCGCGACATTTTTGTATGATTTATCATCGTGGGCGGAACAGAACAGATACACATTTGGCAGTTGCCAGGCCGAACGGACCCGTTGCAGGTCTTTCTTTTTCACCTGTTTAAAGGCCTTGCCCGCGCCCAGATGAACAACGGAAATCTCTTTGTGGCGCAGGCCATAACAGGTTTGAATGTCTGTTTTGGCGTATGCGCTGATGGCGATGAGGTGTTCGGCGTGCGCGATGTTGCGGCGTTGCCAGAAACGCATTTTGAGATTCCATGAGGTCTGGAATTCGGGCCAGCCCTTTTCCAGGATAGCGTCGTAGACCGTCAACACCCGCGGGCACGGGGACTGCTCGGGAACGGGAAACCAGAGCGAATGCGACAGGTCCGGTTGCTGTGCGCGGAGGACCTCTTCGAGCATCTGTTGTTCGAGCGGATATTGAAAGAGCCCGACCGGGGTAAAGATCGTGGTGACCTGGCGTTTTTTTACCGGGGGGCGTTCGCCGCGGCGCAGGATGATCCATTGCCATGACGGCATCAGGCGGGGCAGACGATCCACCATCTCCGAGGCGTTGCGACCGACCCCGTAGGGGAGGACATCCATGGCGCGCGCATCAAGAAGGATTTTCATGGTCGTCGTCCTCTTGTGCATACAGGGTGATCAGTGATGTCTCTTCGGGCAGCCATACACGGGCCCGTTCGGCCAGCGCCGTTTCCGCGGCATCGGATGAGATAATAAGGGCGTCGAAATCATATTGATGGCACATGGATGGATGGATCACGCGAATACCGTTGATGTCGGCGGCTGGCGGTTTGTCGTCGATGATGCATTGGATTTCCAGTGGGCGCAGGTCCGTCAATTGCAACAACCGCCAGGTATGCTTGCCGGCGCCATACAAGGCGACCTTGCGGATGCCGGACGTGAGCAGCCGGGGCAGCAGGCGCAATACCGCGCGCGGGAGCGCGTTGGGATCGAAGCGTGGTTGGGGTTTCGTCGAGCGGTCGGGCGCCATGGCCTGTCCGCGTTCGATGGATGCGTAAAACGTGTGTACACGTTGGGCCAACGTGGTGACATCGAACCACTCATGCGCCCGTTTGGCGGCTTCGTGCGCCAGGGTATTCCGAAGGTCCGCGTCGTTGGCGAGTCGCAACATTTGTTCGCTCATATGTTCCGGGGTGTAGGGATCGAGCAGCAGGGCGTCCCGTCCTTCGACGAGGTCCTCGCCGATGCCCGAGGCGTAGCAGATCATGGGTTTGCTTTCGATCATGTATTCGATGATCTTCAACGCCAGGCGGTAGCGGTTGTAGTCATCGGGAAAGCCTGGACACAACACGATATCCGCCATATCCAGCACCGCGGCGTAACGTTCCGCCTGCAGGAAGCCCGGACGGATGACATGTTCGCCCAGACCGAAACGCGCGATCTGGCGGGTGGTCTTTTCTTCCTGGTCATCCACACCGCAAAGAATCAGTCGGCAATCGGGGCGCTTGGCGATCACATGCGCAAAGGCCGCAAACATGACCCCCTGGTCATCGACCATGTCGTAGGTGCGTCCGGTGCGCAAAAAAATCAATGTCCCGTCCGGGATATTCCATTTCTCTTTGAAGGCGCGAATGTCCGCCTCGCAGGACGCGCGTTGCGCGAAGTCGGTCGCGTAGGGCATCAGCAGGGTCGGTTTCCGGAAGCGTTCCTGCAGGCGGCGCACCCAGGGATGCCATATCCCGGTGAAGCCGGCCGCCAATTGATTCAGGAGTCCGTAAAACAGAGGGTGCAGGAAGACGCCGCTGTCCGGGCGGGGCAGTTGTTGGAGTATCCAGTGCCAGTTGAGCGAGGCGACGAACGCCTCGACATCGTCGGCGGTCAGAAAGGGTTTGTCGACGTGCCGCAGGGCCTGCGCTGTCTTCACCGGGGCGGTCATGGTATCAAAGTGAAAGTGCTCCGGGTCCTCGTAATTCACCACGAGTTTCGCGCCGGTGGACACATACACTTCGAGTCCGACGCGCGAGGCCAGGGTGCGCGGATTCCAGACATGAATGATATCCGGACAGAAGCGGGCAATCTGCTGTTTGGTTTCTTTTGCCAGCAGGGGGCCCTCAAAGGTCATCGGGATGAGCGTGAAGGCCGGCGCGCTTCCGTCAATGAGGATTTCCTTGCCCTCATGCGGGGCCAGCACACAGACCTCGTCACCGTGTTGCCGCAGCGCGGCGGCGAGTTTGCTGATGTATTTATAGGCCGGGTACCAGAGGTCCAGCGGATGTATGATCAGTATGCGCATCGTATCCTCACACGTCGCTGACCTCGTGTTGGACCGCATACCCCGCTTTTTCCGTTAAATCGCCGGTCAGCGCGTAATAGGTGGCCAGATTTTTTTTGGTAAAATGATTACGCCAGTCCCCTGCCACTCCCTTACGGTAGTGGGCGTGAATATCCTCCTCTCCGGCGGCGCGTCCGGAGAGCGACCGGAAGGAATGGCGCTCCAGCAGGTCACAGATATCCTGAATACCCGCGGGGATGCCGCAATGATCGAACAAGGCCGCCAGGGTAAGGGCCTGCCGTTCGCCGGTCAACTTTTCGTAGGCAACCAATCGGACGTTTTCATCCGGCGGGGCCGAAAACCATTCGTTCAGGCAGGCAAAATAGCCGGAGGCCTGCCATTGTTCGAGCATGCGCTGGATCCCTTCTTCCTCGGTGAGCGTTTCAAGTTCCGCGCGCAACGAGGGGATGTGGCCGATGGGCACATGCGAGTAGCGCATCGAGAAATACAGCGAATTGATCATATCGCGCGGATCACGATGCACATAGAAGGCGCGGTAGGCCGCGGGTTTGGGGATGCTGTCGAATCCACGGCGGCTGATATACATCGGGCTGATGATGCGGTGCGGTTCAAACGGCTCGCTGAAAAAACGTTCCAGGACCGGGCGGGGATCGTAGCCGTCATGGCGTGTGGCTTCGTAGTCCAGAACCCGCAGGCCGGAACAACGTTCGGTCAGCGGATCGGCCAGCAGGCGCTGGACCCATCGGCTGGCGGTCTTGTGGCCGCAGCAGTGGTAGAGATTGATGGCCGGTTGGGTGGGTGTCGGGGAGTCGAGTTCCGCCGGGATGTGATGAATATCCACCGGCAGGGCCCGGGGCATGTGCTGTTGCAGGCGTTCGCTCATCGACGCCTGGAAGGTGTCGGTACCCAGCAGCACAACAGGGACCGGCGGCGCATCCGGGTTGGAAGGCGCGTACACCGGGAGACCGCTGATATCCGCGCGGTCGCCAACATGATCATCCAGCAGGTAAAGGGGGCGCGACAGTTCGCACGCGGCCATGCGCG
>RZZM01000633.1 GCA_009929845.1 Spartobacteria bacterium | reverse complement strand
TTTGTATTTCATGCTTGAAATCTAATGATCCAACCATCAGAAATCAAGTCAAAACTATAATTAATTGGTCTGCCTATTGTCGGATATCCCTACGGGATAAAGGTTGAGGGTATACTTCGAAAGATGAATGTGTTTGTTTATTATCAAGTTGATCACTACCACGTCGCGTAGCGACAGAACGATAATAGCCGTGGCGCTTTAGCCCACGGATGCTATAGGTCGCACAGAACATGGCGTCGCGTAGCGACCGCATGACATGCCCCAACCAGACTTCTTTTATAAAATCTCGTCCATCCAGTCGAACGTGACGGCGGCGGAAAAGGCGCCGTTACCTACCTGACAATGGGTGTCGGCGCCCTCCTGTTGGGTGAATATGTGCGACGCCACCGGGCCGGAAACCCCTTTACAAAAACGCTCGAATTGCGCCAACGGCTCCGGACCTTCGCCTTCGCCGACCAGGGCCAGGCAGGGGCAGGTGATGTTTTTGAGCGCGTCGCCCACGCGAAACTCCTGCATATATCGGAACATGGCCTTGAAATCAGGACGCCCAAACCGGGCCATCATGCAGGCCATCAGACGTTTCTGTTCCGCGGACATGTACTGCGCCGGGATGTCCGGGATGTCTTCCAACCGAAAGTTCTGGTCATCCTGCATTGTGAGCGGATCGCCCGGCATGAATGCGGCCATGTAGGCATACAGATCAATAATCGGGGAGTTGGCCACCAGGGCCTTGATGCGTGGCTCGTACGCGACGGAGCGCGTGGCGAAGTATCCGCCGAAACTGATGCCCAGCAGGCCCAGCCGCTCCGGATCTACGGTCGGTTGCCCCAGCAGGTAGTCGACCGCCCTGGAGGTCGCGCACTCGAAGTCGGGCCGAAAGTGCATGTCCGGATGAAAGCGCATGGTATCCATCTGGCCGGGGCCCGCGAACACCAGCAGATTGTAGCCGCGCTCCAGCGCCCCCCTGCCGCAGTTTGTAAAGTAGCTCTCTTCCAGGGTCCCGTCGAAGCCGCTGAGTACCATGACGGTCTTCCGGGGCGTGGCATCGTCCGTGGGCCGCATAAAATAGGCGGGCAGAAAGGCTTCCTCGAAAGGCAGTTCAACCACGTCAAAGGTATGATCGGCCAACGCCATCGCCCGGAGGAAGCACGCACGGCTTTTCATGCCGCGTTCCTTATGCGCGGGATCGCGGATGTCGGTGTAATACTCCGCTGCGCGGTAGGCGTTGCATGCCTTGAGGAATTGTTCATACGCGCTGAGACGGTGTCCTTTGCCGGCGCGTGCCTCCGCGTCCTCCGCCAGATAGGCCCCCTGTTTCTCGAAGGCCGCCACCCAGGAGTCCGGCTCGCCGTCCGTGATCTCCGACACCAGCGCCAGGCACTGCCCGATCGCGGCGGCCCCGGTGGCGGAAGCCCCCATTTGACGAATAAGCTGAAAATCCATTTCCTCGCTCTGAAATCCGCGTACCCGTGTCTTGCTGCGTTCAATCCTGGTCGCCATATTGCGCTCCTTCCATTACATGCTTTGAGCCGGCTCACCTGCCGCCGGTGATAGTATCCAATACATGCGCAAGAGGTTATCATCTCCCTTTCGCGCATGCACTACAAAAAAGCTGTAGAACTGAATTTCGGCGAGTTTGCCCTTGAATAAACACATCATGTTAGCCTACTCTGTACTGTATGAAGACTATCGGTTCAATCTCGCATGACCGTAATGAGGAGACCCCGGAATCCAAGGCGCGTTGGTTCCGGTCTCTCAGCATATC
>RZZM01000206.1 GCA_009929845.1 Spartobacteria bacterium | reverse complement strand
CCGGAGAGCACCTTGCCCCGGCCCTTGCAATAGGGACAATCCACATAAGTGGTGGAACGGATGCTCTCTTCCGCGCGCTGCCGGGTCATCTCGATCAGGCCCAGGGGCGAGAGCGGATAGACATTGGTCCGCGCGCGGTCGCGTTTCAACGCCTCGCGCAGGGTGCGGTAAATCGTACTCTGGTGCCGTTTCTGGCGCATGTCGATGAAGTCGATGACCACCAGGCCGCCGACATTCCGCAGGCGCAACTGGCGGGCCACCTCGTCGGCCGCCTCGAGGTTCACTTCGAGGATGGACTCTTCCTGCGTCTGGGAGCCTTTATGGCGTCCGGTATTGACATCCACCGCCACCAGCGCTTCGGTTTCATCAAAAATCAGGTAGCCGCCTGACTTCAGCCACACCTTCCGACGGAAGGCGTTTTCGAGCTGGCGCTGAATATCAAAATGTTCAAATACCGGGGCGTCGCCGTCGTACAGCTTCAGGCAGTTCTTCGCGCGGCGCGAAATCTTCGACACCACCGTTTTGATCTGGTCGAAGACCTGCCGGTCATCAATGATAATACGGTCCACGTCCTCGGTCAGCGAATCGCGCACAATCCGTTCCACCAGGTCCGGTTCCTTGTAGAGCCGGTAGGGCGCGGGGTGCTGCATGCCTTCCTCGATCTCCTTCCAGGTCTCGATCAGCGCGCGGATATCGCGGGCGAAACTGACCTTGCGGGCCCCGGCGCCGGCGGTACGGACGATGAGTCCGTTGCCTTCCGGCACGGGCAGGCGCGTGAGGATTTTCTTCAGGCGCTGCCGCTCCTTGGCGTCCTCGATCTTCCGGGAAACACCCTTGAGGTGACTGCCCGGCATCATGACCAGGTAGCGTCCGGGGATGCTCAGGTTCGCGGTCACGCGAGGGCCCTTGGTGCCGATGGCGTCCTTGGTCACCTGCACAATAATCTCGGAACCGATGGGGAATTTCTTTTCCATTTCGCCGGGCGGCTGGCGCTTGCGGCGGGTCGTGCGGGCGCGCTTGATGCCCTCCTCGGCCTCGAGGCGCGCCGCGTCTTCCGGGATCATGTCCCAGTAGTGGATGAAGGCGTTCTTCTTCATGCCGATATCCACAAAGGCCGCCTGCAAGCCGTCCTCCAGGTTCTGGATTTTACCCTTGAAAATGCTACCGACAATCCGGTCCTCACTCAAGCGTTCGATATAGAAATTCTCCACCGAGCCGTGATCCAACTGGGCCACGCGTGTTTCAAGGCTTTCTACGTTAATGACAATTTCATGACAGTCTTTTTTCTTCAATTTCTTAAACCGCTCCATAATGCTCATATATATTTTCCTCTCATCTCCGATAACGGCGGACATACACGCTCTGTACGACTCCCAGCGACAGCATGATGCTCACCATAAACGAACCGCCATAACTGATCAGAGGAAGGGGCAGCCCGGTAATGGGCATCAAACCGATCGTCATGGCAATATTAACAAAAATGTGACAAAACAGCATTATGGCAATGCCGACCACCATGAGGCGTCCAAACCTGTCCGCCGCGCGGATGGCCGCATGAATGCAGGCCGTCAGCAAAACCATAAAGCCCCCCATAACCGTAATGCCCCCGACAAACCCCATCTCTTCAGCGATCACTGAATAGATGAAGTCGGTGGGCGCCACTGTACGGGGAAGGAATCCCAACACATTCTGTGTTCCCTTCAGGTATCCCTTCCCTGTAAATCCGCCTGATCCGACAGCGATTTCCGACTGGATTTTGTTCCAACCGGCATCCAGCGGGTCCCGCCCCGGATCAATAAACACCATTATTCTTTCCTTCTGATAATCACTTAATCCGAAATACCCGACGGGAATCATCAGTACGCCGCCGATCAACAGCAGCAGGAGGATGGTTCGCAACGGAGTTCCGGCCACAAACAACATGCCTACCGTCACCGGGGCCAGCACAACGGCAGTCCCGAGATCCGGTTGGGCAATAATTAACAAAAACGGGCAGGCGGTAATAAGGAGCGCCTTGACCAGCGAATCCATATGCCGCATGTTGCGGGCGGGCTGGCTCAGGAACCGGGCGAGGACGATGATCGTTCCCAGTTTGGCGAATTCGGAGGGCTGAACCTGGATGCCGAAAAGCGACAGCCAGCGATAGGCGCCATAGACTTTTTTACCCACCAGCAACACGAGGACCAACAGGAGGAGGCAGAGGGCATAGAGCCATACGGCATTCCGTCCGAGCCGGCGATAATCCAGGGCCACGACAATTACAAACAACACCAGCCCGAGGGCGCACCAGACCATCTGCTTCTTGTAGAAGCCGGCCACGGGCAATCCGTCATCCCGATAGCAGGCGCTGTAGATAAACAGCACCCCGGCCGTCATCAAAAACAGCATGCTCGCCACCATCCACCAGTCCAGGCGCTGGTAGGTTTGCCGCAATCCCGTCCAGTTGATCATCCGGCCCCCTCTCCGGGAACAACCCCATCATAGATATCGCGCATGATTTGCTGGACCAGCGGGGCCACGGTGGTTCCACCGCTCATGGACTCGTCAAGGACCACGGCCATCGCGTATTCCGGATCATCGAAGGGCGCGAAAACAATCATCCATCCATATTTCTTACCGGAGCCCTTTTTACCGTATTCGGCGGTTCCGGTTTTTCCGGCCATGGCCACATGGGGAATCGCCGCCTTGCGTCCGGTGCCGCGCGCGGCCATGACCACATCGCGCATACCGTCGCGGACCACTTTGATATTGGAGGGACGCCAATGCAGATCGTTGGCAATTTCAGCGCGCCGCAACACAAACTCATCTTCATCTGGCGCCCTGGTTCCCAGCACAAGGCGGGGCTTGTAGAGGTAGCCGCCATTGGCGATGGCCGCGGTGAACAGGGCCATCTGCAACGGGGTAACGGTCAGAGCGCCCTGCCCGATCGACATATTGCAGGTATCGCCGTCGCGCCAGCCGTCATTGAAAAGGCGGCGTTTCCAATCCGGATTGGGAACCAGGCCGGGCCGCTCAAAATCGATTTCGATGCCGGTTTTACGCCCCAGGCCCAGGGCGTCCGCCATATGGCAGATGACCTCCGGACCGCATTTCAGTCCCAGGTAGTTGAAATACACATTGCAGGAGTGCATAAGGGCATCCTGCATATCGATCAATCCATGGCCGGGGTGATACCAGCAGTTAAAGCGCGCGCTGCCCAACTGGAAATAGCCGGGGCAGGTGTACTTCACCTCCGGGGTCGCGTCCCCGGATTCGAGGGCGGCAATGGCCACAAGGGGTTTGAACGTGCTGCCCGGCGCATAGGCGCCCGCCACGGCGCGATTCATCAGCGGCTTGCCGGGGTCCTCGATGAGCGCATTCCACTGGTTCCGGGAGATGGAAGGCACAAAGGCATTGGGATCGAACCCCGGCGAACTGGCCATGGCCAGGACGTCGCCATTGCGCGGGTTGACCACAACCGCCGCGCCCGGTAACGCGCCCAGCGCCTGCTCGACAATCTTCTGGATACGCAAATCAATCGCAAGCAGGATATCCTGCCCGGCCGCGGGCTTTCTCGTCCCCAGATCGTTGTAGCGGAAACCGGAAACATCCACCCGCACCAGCCGCCCGCCGGAAGCGCCCCGCAGGATGGGATCAAGATGCTTTTCAAGGCCGGATTTGCCCTCCATCTCGGGCACGTAGTAATGATAGGGCTCTTCCCCATCCTGCGCGGGGTCCGCGCGGCCAACGTAGCCCAGGAGATGCCCGGCGCATTTCCCGTGCGGATATTCGCGCCCGGTTTCAAGATAGATATCCACCCCGGGGATATCCGAAGCGCGTTCGGCCCAGCGGGCCATGATGGTTTCATCCAGTCCCCGCCAGGCCACCAGCGGAAGGGGCAGGCGACGGCGGAAATGGGACTGTATATCCTCCCGGTCCACCTGCGGCTCAATCGCCAGCAATTCGGACAGGCGCTGCACCAGTTCCGTCGCCGTATCAATGGTGCTTTTGCGCGGTTGGCGCAGCTCTTCCAGGTAGATGGCAATGCAGTAGTTGGGATGATTATCCGCCATGCGTTCGCCATGCCGGTCAAAAATGCGCCCACGAATGCCCGGCAGGCGGATGCGCCGGATGCTCTGCTTTTCAAGATTCTTCTGGTACTGGTCCCCGTGCGCCATCTGGATACGCCAGAGCATGGTGGCCAGCAGGATGAATAAGACCATCATCCCCGCCCATAGCAGGCGGATGCTCAGGGCTTCCCGGTCGGATATATGGCGGCCGCTCACAGCACATCCCCCGGCACGGTAAGGATCCCCAGCTTACGTTCCATCAGTTCAACCGCCTTGAAAATGAGCGGGGTCATGATGCCGCCCAGGATGGCCGACCCGACGATTTTCATCAGGGCCTGGGGAAAAGGGATGGCCAGCAACCGGCTCATGCGCAGCAAAAGGAACAGGCCACAGGTAGTCCCGCCATTGATCAACGCGCCAAACAGCATATGCGTAATCCAACTGCGCGTATAGACTTCCTCACGGACACGGTTGATCAGCCAGGTGCAGATACAAAAACAGAAAGAGGAATAGCCCAGCGGAATCATGCACAGCGCGTCCTGGAAAAACCCGGCGAAAAGCGCCGCCTTAAGCCCGGTGGCCAGCCGGCGCGTCAGCGCGTAATAGATCACCAGTCCCGGCATCAGGGGCAGCGGGGTATGGCCCATGGACGGAAGGGTCGGTAGGATAGCCTGCAACACCGCCGCGCAGGACAACATGACAATCATCAGGAGAAAGCTCATGGCACGGCCACCTCCAGCTCGCTTTCCATTTCTTCCTTCTGCCGCAGCAGCGCCTCCGCCGGGTCCTCCTTTTCGGAGACCACAAAGACATAGGCCAGCTTGCCCAGGTCTGCCGTCGGAACAATATGCGCCGACTGGTACAGGCCCGACTCATCCTGTGTCACATTTTCGATATACCCCACCAGCAGGCCGCGCGGGAAAACGCCGCCCAACCCCGAGGTGGTCACTTCATCGCCCGGACGTATTTCGCTGTTCTTGTCGATGAAATCCAACTGGCAGAGCGGCTCGCCGGAGAGGGACGCGCCGCGGCCCGTCGAAATACCGAACGAACCCGTCCTGGAAATGCGTACGGAAATGCGGCAGTTCGGGTCCGAAATCAACAACACATCCGACGTATGCGCAGAGACATCCATCACCTTGCCGACGAGACCGTCCGAGGTGATAACCGCCTGGTTGGTCTCGACCCCGTCCGCGCGCCCGTTCCACAGGCGAACGGAATGCCACCACCCGCTGATGTCACGGCCGATGACCTCGCAGGGAATGAGTTCCCGCTCCGAACGCCGGGAAAAAAGCAACTGATTCCGCAGCTCGATATTTTCATTTTCCACTTCGCGCAAATGTCGCACATATCCTCGCAATCGCGTTAACTCGGCCGCCATTTCACGGTTTTCGCGCACAGCGCCGCCCAGGCCGCGCAATGCCGTGCCGGCTTCTTTTATACGGAAGGAGAAAACAGAAAAGACCTGTTGCAGGGGGGCCACCCCCTCGCGCAGCGCGTCCTTGACCCGGCCGGACACCGCGTCCGGCAGGTTCAGCAACGCCACCAATACAAGGATGATTACCATCCAGGAAATCCAGCCAATTTCTCTCACTGCATATTCCAACCTGTTTCGGTCATTTGTGGACCACAGCGTTGGCGGGAACAACTACATCATGCTTCATGCGGGTGAGAAAGGGACGAACATATAGCACACTTAATAAGACCGGTCCGCACTGGCCATTTTGCGCAGGAATGTCAATTCGTGAAGAACGACCCCGGTGCCTTCGGCCACCGCGCTTAACGGGTCATCTGCAAGGTGAACAGGCAAGCCGGTCTGTTCCGCGACGAGTTTGTCGATACCGCGGAGCAATGCGCCTCCGCCCGCGAGGATCAGTCCACGGTCCACCAGGTCGGCAGAGAGTTCAGGCGGACAACGCTCCAGCGTTATCCGTACCGCTTCAACAATCGTTGAAACAGGTTCCTGCAGGGCTTCCCGGATTTCCTCCGAGGTAACCGTCAAGGTTTTGGGTAATCCCGCCACCAGGTCGCGCCCTTTGACTTCAATGCTCGTTTCTTCTTCCAGTGGGTAGGCTGATCCGATAGAGATTTTTATTTCCTCGGCTGTACGCTCACCAATCATCAAATTATAAACACGCTTCATATACTGAACGATCGCTTCGTCCATTTCATCACCACCGACACGCACGCTGCGGCTGAAGACGATGCCGGCCAACGAGATGAGGGCCACTTCCGTCGTTCCCCCGCCGATATCAACAATCATGTTGCCGGCCGGTTCCTGAACAGGCAGTCCCACCCCGATAGCAGCCGCCATCGGTTCTTCAATCAAATATACTTCCCGCGCGCCTGCATGCGTAGCTGAGTCCTTAACCGCACGCTTTTCCACCTCCGTAATTCCACTTGGAACGGCCACAATAACCCGTGGCCTGACCATTTTGCGGCGATTATGCACCTTGCGGATAAAATACCGCAGCATGGCTTCCGTTATTTCAAAATCAGCGATTACACCCGCTTTAAGCGGACGTATTGCAACAATACTTCCCGGCGTACGTCCAAGCATACGCTTCGCCTCTTCGCCAACGGCCAGCACCCGGTTGGTTCCGGCCTGGATGGCGACGACGGACGGCTCTCTGAGAACAATACCCCGGTCTCTTACATAAACCAGCGTATTGGCCGTTCCTAAATCTATTCCAATGTCATTCGAAAATAATCCGAGTAGTTGACCAAACATGGGCGTTACCAAGCACCCCTCTTATTCAATTGTTTTTATTAAAACGTTACATCCAAAAAAAAAGTTTCGCTGTACTGTGCGGCAGCGCTTGCATATTGTCAAATGTAAAACTCCTTCTTGATCTCGAAATTCACGAATCTCACGAATTTTGATAACCACAAACGCTGCGAAAGGACACGAAAACGCCTTATTAACAAATTATCTTCATTCCGGTATGTTAGGTTGGCGGGGTAACGTTTTAGTTTGCTCTTTGCAGGTTAACAGGTAGATTTGGATAATGATGTCTAAAAATTGGTTTGTTTTTCTTTTGTTGCTTATGTGTCTTGGCCCGACGGTCCGGGCGTCGAACCTGCTGCGCAATGCGAGTTTTGAGATTCAGGGTTCCTGGAGCGAGGCGGCCTATGCCTGGGAACCGGGCAATCCGGATGGGCAGGGCGGGGTCTATGGAAATGCCCGGCGCACCGATTGGCGCCACCTGAACGGGTCGTGGGAAGGGGCCATCTGCGGCCTGTGGGCGGGTGATCCCAGCGACATGAACGGGTGGTGGCAGGAGGCGCCCGCGACCAGCAACCGGCTCTACACCTTCAGCGGGTGGTTCTGGGCGGACGACAATCAGGATATCCCTAATATTTGGACCAGTGAATATCAATGCATCAAACTTGAATTCTATGACCAGAATACCAATTTTATTTCGTCGCTGGAACAAAACCTTGGTGTCATCAAGGAGTACTGGGTAAAGAAAACCGTTTCCGGAACGAGTCCGTCCGGTACCGCCTGGGTTCGCGCGGTGATCCATGTCAGTTATCCCCAGCATAATGCAGCATTGCAATTTGACGATCTTTCCCTGACCGCCGATGAGCCGGGATTGACCCCGCGCCTGGACCCCGCGCCCGTCGCCCGCTCGACGCCACTGGTTATTTCGGAAATCATGTACCATCCTGCGGATCGCTCGGACACTAAAGACCTGGAATTTTTTGAGCTGTTCAATACCGAGCCCTTTTCACTGGATATCAGCGGCTATACCTTTAGCGATGAAATATCCTACACCGTCCCGCCGGATACCGTGATCGGGCCCAGGTCCTACCTGGTGGTCGCGGCGGCGCCGAGTGATATCGCCGACGTCTACGGCATTACCAATGTCATCGGGCCGTACGAACGGAAACTATCCAATGGCGGGGGCGCCATTCAAGTTTTTGACGATCTCGACACGAAACTCCTGCAGGTTGAATACGCCACCGGACAGCCCTGGCCGGCAGCCCCCGACGGCGGCGGCTGTTCACTGGTCCTTGCTGCATCCTCATACGGCCCATCCGATCCGCGAGGCTATATGGTCAGCACGTTCCGGGGCGGCTCGCCCGGGACAGGCATGCCGCTGGTGACCCATGGGTATCATGGCGTCCTTATCAATGAATTCCTGGCGCATACAGACGATCCGCTGCTGGATTACATTGAGCTCTACAACGCCTCCGACGCGCCGGTTGATCTGGCCGGCTGCGTCCTGACTGACGACCCCGCTACCAATAAATTTATCATCCCGCCCGCGACCACCATCCCCGCGCACGGCTTTCTTGTCTACGATTCGAATGAACTGGGCTTCAACCTTTCTTCAACGGGCGAGGAAATCTTTTTTTATTCGGCGGACGGCAGCAACGTCATTGATGCCGTCGCCTTCCCCGGCCAGCAGAACGGCGTGAGTTGTGGACGGTATCCGGACGGGGGAGACGGCTTCTACCCGATGGCGACACGCACGGAAGGCAGCGCCAACAGCCTGTTCCGGCAGGAAAGCATCTGCATCAATGAAATCATGTATCATCCGATTTC
>RZZM01000205.1 GCA_009929845.1 Spartobacteria bacterium | reverse complement strand
AAACCTCTTCCACCGTTTGCAACCGCTTGAGTGTCCGTTTAATTTTCCAAACGCGGCGTCTCTTCGGAAGTGGATACCATCAAAAAAATCACCGCGATTGCTGGCAAATCAATGAAAATCTTGTTCTGCGGCTAACGTTCGAGGTAAGGAGTTCTGAATATATGAAGGCAGGTCCTCAATGACCAGCGTACGCAGGGCGCAGCGCAAGGCATCCTTGCCCGCCGTCCAGTCGCTGAGGACAGCGACCCTCCCGTGAATACGGCCGATTTCGGTGGAGATAGTCCATGAGGCGCAAGAAGGCTCGTCATCCTGATGCCCGGAGGGCATAACGTGAATAGCCGCGGGTGCAACCCGCGGAACCTTGACCTCCCCCCATGTCAACCCCGAATGGGTTGTACGATAACTGCGATTAGAATGCTCCAGGCGCATGATCTTCCAACCATTGGAAATTTTCAAATTATCGTACAGCGCGTATGCGGTAAAAGCCCTCGGGGTCGAGGATGGAATCGTCGAACAGGTTGGTGATGGGGGTCGGGGGCATGTTCGTGGAGAGGATTGACCAGTTGGTATGCAGGTGCGGTGTCCATTCGAGGTATTGCAGCACGCCGGTGCCGCCGATCCATTCGACCTGCTGCATGCCGGGCAGCAGATTGAGCGAACGGATTTCCAGTACGGAATTGGAGTCGGTCGGATCGGTACCCATCACGTATTCCTGCCAGGTTGCGGCGCCATCGGTGTCGGGGTCTTCCAGTACCGCCACTTCCAGGTTGGTGATGCAATAGGATGCGAGCCACGCGGTGGGCACGGGCGCCGGCGCATTGGTGATAACCGTCGGTGTGGCTTCGAGCACGACCAGCGAACAGGCCAGGCTGCCTGTGCCGTGGGTATTGGTTGCGGTGATACTCACATTATAGACACCGGCCGTTTCGGCCGTTCCGCGGATGATTCCTGTCGGCGGGTTGATGGTTAACCCGGCAGGCAGGTTGGACGCGGAGTACGAGAGGTCCTGTCCGTAGGCAGTTACGCGTGAGAGAATCGGCAGCCCGGTGATGGCAAGGCCGCCAAACGGACCAAGCACTTCGGGTTCATCACTGGATTCGGCATCGTTGACCAGGGCGAGTCCGTTGCCGAAACCGCCGCGCAGTTCCATTGATGGTGACGGCAGGATGGGTGGCCTGGTTTCGCCGGGACCAAGGTCGGACCCCCAGGCCGCAATCGAGCCGTCCGATGTCAGGGCAAGACTGTGACTGTACCCGGCGGCGATGGCCACCACGCCGGTCAGGCCGGACGGTACTGAGGTTTGTCCTTCCGCGTTGCTGCCCCAGGCGGCAACGGTTCCGTTGGTGGTTAGGGCCAGGCTGTGGCAGTACCCGGCGGCAATGGCGATCACGCCGGTCAGGCCGACGGGCACATTAAGCTGTCCAGCCTGGTTGTCGCCCCAGGCGATCAGTGTCCCGTCCGCGCGCAGCGCCAGGCTGTGCAGGCCGCCCGCGGCCACGGCTGCCGCCTGGTAAAGACTGCACGGTACGGCTGCTTGACCATAGAGATTTTCGCCCCAGGCCATGACGGCGCCTTTGGATGTCAGGGCCAGGTTGTGGAACCCTCCGGCGGCAATCGCGATGGCATTGGTCAGGTTTGCGGGGACATTGGTGAGGCCTGCGTAATCAGTTCCCCAGGCCAGGACGGAACCGTTGTCGGTGAGCGCAATGCTGTGGAAGAGACCCGCGGCCACTGATACGATATTGGTTGCCTGGGGTGGGATGGAAACCTGGTTTCGGGAGTTGTCGCCCCAGCCGCGGACGGAGCCGTCCGGCAGCAGGGCGAGGGCGTGAAAGCCGCCGGATGCGATGGCGGTGATGTTGGTGAGCGAAGGCGGAACCCCGGCGCCGTTCGTTGTGTAGTCGGCTCCCCAGGCGGAGAGTCCGGCGTGGGCCGCCGGAATGAACAAGCCGATGAGGGTAATGATGATCAAGGCGCTAAGTTTCATGGTACGGCCCCCTGTACGCCGGCCTGGCGGGTAATGAAGGCGGATGTTTCGTCCAGGGCACTGATCATCTTATTCATGCGGTACTGAAGGCGCGTGGGATGGACGACACCCTGCGAGTTGGTGTACCCACAAATGTTAAAGTAATTGGTATTAAGCCAGAAGTTATGGGTGAAGTCGATGTCACCGTATGTTCGGCATCCTCCCGTGTCGTCGCCGTAATGCCACGAATTAGCCAGTGACGGAAGAGGCGAATACGGAAGGGGGGCCGCCAGGTTGGGTGGTTCGCCGAGGTAGAAATATCCTATCGGGTTGTTGAAGGAAATATTGTTGATCTGGGTAACGTACCGGGTGCCACCATCCGTGTAGAATGTGTTGCCTCCGGCATCCGGCCGTTTGTTGAGGGCGACGTTACCGGCGATCAGCGCGCCGTCATCCATGGACTCGCCCTGGAAGCCGGTGGTATAAATCGCGCCCCCGTCCCAGACCACCTGCAGGAACGTGTCGATCCGGTTGTTGAGAATCTTGTTGGCGCGCGTGGCGGTCGGGTGCTCGTAATTCCCCCACATGCCCGGTGTCGCCTTCGGCAGACCGAGGTAGCTGCCCGGGTCCAGGAGTCCCCAGCCCCATCCCAGCGCAATGCCGCTCCAGGGGACGTTGGTGATGGTATTCTGGCGTATCGTGGTGCGGGTGGTACAGCCGACAAAGATGCCCGCGGTATCCACGTAGTCGCGCCCGGTGAGCTCGATCAGGTTGTGCTCAACCAGGTTATCCGAGCTCAGGTAGGCGTGGGAGGGGGGATGGTGGTCCACCTCCATGACCCCGCCAACCTGGATGGCGGCGCTGGAAATATCGGTGAAGCGGTTATGGCTGACGCGGTTGCTTTTTGAGCCGGTTTCGAGATCGAGGGCGACGGCGCCGAGGTGCTCAAAGACATTGCTGGTGACCTCCATGTTGACGGCATGCCGAAAGCGCAGCGCGCCCGGCGTGCGGGCAAGGCGATCCGGTTGGTTGGTGATGTTGGGCTGGATATGGCCAATGAAGTTGGGCGCGTTGGCGCCAACGAGGTAGACACCGCTTTGGTCGGCCACGTAGCCTTCGTTGCCGCTTGGACGCAGCCAGGTGGCATAACGGAACGTCAGCCCGTTGAAGGTGATCGATTCAATGGGGGTCTCCGGTGTGCCGTAAGCCTGGATCAGCGCTTCGGCGATGGGCAGTTCCACGTGCGCCGTCGCCATGTCTTCGGTCGGCTGTGGCCAATAGTAAACAACGCCGTCCGTAGAATTGATGGCCCATTCGCCCGGTTCATCCAGGAACGAGAGGCTGTTCTCAAAGCGGGTAACCTGCCAGAAACTCCAAATACCGGGGCCGGCCTCGTTGGTGTTTAACAGTTCATTTTCATAGAAACAGTTGGCATTGCTCCAGGCCGGTTGTTGCATGACGAGGGCGCCGGTCTGCGCGCCGGTGACCACGACCGATTCGACGCCGCAGATCATCATCTTCCATTGAGTAATCAGCACCGCTTCCACCTCGGCGGCATTGGTCCAGGTGGCCGGATCGGCCCAGTCCGGGTCGTTGTAGGACGTTACTTCGTATCGAATACCCTGGGTCTCGGTCGGAAGAAAAGAGACCGGGTAGTTGCTTGTGGCGGCCCGCGGCACACGGTTGCTGTTCACGTAGAGCTGGCGCGATGGTGTGCCCGCGGGGATGTTTGCATAGTAAATGTTGGTGTTCCCGGGAAGCTGGGACCAGTTCGAAACGACGATTGATCCGCAGACCACCGGTGTTTCGCCGGGCGCAGCCTGCCAGGTTACCCGGCATCCGTTTGTGCCCGAATCGCGGGCATCAAGAGACAGCGGTTCCGTAAGGCGGTAGTCGCCGCCACGGAGGTTGATCACGATGTCCTCGGACGAGGAAACTCCGCGCACCGCGTCGCGCGCGCGGGTCAGCGTGAGGAAAGGATCGGAGGCCGTGCCGTCGTTGTCATCGTCTCCGGTGGTGGAAACCCAGAAATTTGTCAGCCCGTATACCGGGGCAACGCACAGCATGATCACGTAGAAGTAAGCTCGCAATTTATTCTTCATGCCGATATTCTATGCCCGTTTCGAATATCTATACAGCGAATAATTGGATTGAATTGATAAGAAATCGCTTTTCAGGCAGCGCGGGCACACGCCCGCTGGTAAAACTGGTGGGCGATACAGAACTCGAATCTGTGACCTCCTGCGTGTGAAGCAGGCGCTCTAACCAACTGAGCTAATCGCCCCTAAGCTGATGCTGGCTACGATAATCAGATTGATATATATGTCAAGAGTACTAGTAAAAGATATTCGATATTTCCTCCGAGGCGTCAGAGTTCCCTGTAGGTGGCGGGTTTCAGGATTATATGTTGTTGTGCGGTAAGCCCTGGAGGGCGGCTACTCCGTAGAGCCCTGGCGTATAGAAAAGCAAAAGGGTCCAGACACCGGCCGGCTCGATGGGAATCTCGCCCTCCAGGATTACTTATGCGAGAGGACGGGGACAAGGGTCGCTTGCTTGGCACGCTGTAATATATGAAGGAGGGGCCTCAGCGACTTGATTATCAAGGCGACATTCAGATTTAACAGGAGGTCAAGCAGCGATAAAGGAGGTATTTCCCCCGTATTTCGTCAAAGGCGGCCAACCCGGCCTGCCAGGGGTCGATGATGGCCCGGGCGGACCACTGGGCCTGGAGCCCCTTGCGGACGCCGGGGGTGCCCAATAACTGGTCAAAAAAGGCCTCGCGGGTTCCCGGCGCGCCCCAGATGCGTTCATTGCCATGCGCGTCGCGGATGGCGGCCAGCAGATGGATGCCGCTGGCCACCGGCCTGAAGCGTGCAGGATCGCTTACCCGGATATCCACGTAATGGATGGGAACACCATCCACGGTCCGGGTGCGTGGCGAAAAGGCCGCCCCGGGGATATCCGCGCGGGCGAGGACTCCAGCTACAGATTCCGCATCCAGCCAGGGGGCCCCGATGCACTGGAATATCTCGTCGGTTTGCTGTCCGTAGTGCAATGCCGGAAGGGCTTCACAACATACGGTGGCCGGATAAACGCGGGCGGTTTGCCAGGTGCGGATGCCGGGTGACGGACGGACCCAGGGCATGCCGTCGGGCCACGCGCCGTCCCGCGGATAACCCGCCATGCGCGCCACCCGCAGGTCAAGATCAAGGCCCAACATATCACGCAAAAACAGGGCGGTTTCACCGGGGGTCATGCCGTAGCACAGCGGCGCGGGGATCATGCCGACAAAACTCGATACCGACGGATCCAGCATCGGTCCATCGAGTGTGGCGGGCATAGGCGCCGGACGGTCCGCCACAATGACTTCCTTGCCGGTTTCGGCGGCTGTTTCCAGGATGTATCGCAGCGTGGAGACGTAGGTGTAACAACGGACGCCCAAATCCTGCAGGTCACAAATAATGACGTCCAGGGGCGCGAACCATTCAGGCGCCGGCTTGCGGGTATCGCCATACAGCGAATACACGGGGAGCCCCGAGCACGCCTCCACCGCATGGTCCACCCTTTCCCCCGCGCCGGCGAGACTGTCGAAGCCGTGTTCCGGACTGAAAAGACAGGCGACCGGGATGCCCGCCTGTTGCAGGCGCTGCCAACTGGCGGACCCGTGCTCATCGCGACTGGCCGAATGCGCCAGGAGCCCCACACGCTTGCCGGCGATCCAATCCCGGTGGGCGGTCGTCAATGTGCTGATTCCCGGTTTGAAAGCGCAGGGCGTCATGGGGACCTTTAAAGATTGGCGAAGGCGTTGTTCTGGAAACCGCTACGGCCTTTTGGGGGACCGGAAGGTTTCTGTTTCGGCGGCCGCGCGCCCTGCGGACGTTTGGCGCCGGGTCCCTGGGCGGCCTGGGCCATGGCCTCTTCCAGCTTTTCCTTTACAGCGGTCAGGGAGATGCGCTTGCGCGGCGCATCCACCTCGACCACCCAGACCTTCAGGCGGTCGCCGGCCTGGACCACCTCGGAGGGGTCGCGGATAAAGGTATTGGACAACTGGGAGATGTGCGCCAACCCGTCCTGGTGCACCCCAACATCCACAAAGGCGCCAAACGCCGTGACGTTGGTCACAATCCCGTTCAACTCCATCCCCGGCTTCAGGTCGCTGATTTCGCGCACATCGTCGCGGAAGCCCACCTGCTCAAATTGCTCGCGCGGATCGCGTCCGGGTTTTTGCAGTTCGGCCACGATATCCTGCAGGGTGGGCAGCCCGACGTCGTCCGACACATAGCGCTGCATATCCAGGCGCTTGACCAGGGCGGGATTGCCGACCAGGGTCGCCAGGTCGACCCCCAGGTCATCCGCCATGCGCTGCACCAGGGCATAGCGTTCGGGATGGACCGCCGAGGCGTCCAGCGGATGCGCGCCCTCGCGGATGCGCAGGAACCCGGCGGCCTGCTCGAAGGTCTTCGGGCCAAGCCCACTGACCTTCAGCAGGTCCTTGCGGCTCTTGAAGGAGCCCTGCCCGTTACGGTGCTCGATGATGCGGCGCCCCAGGTCCTTGCCGATCCCCGCCACCCGCGCCAGCAGAAAGGCGCTGGCGGTGTTCAGTTCCACGCCGACGTGGTTCACGCAACTGACAACCACCTCTTCGAGTTTATCCTGTAATAGGGCCGGATAC
Source organism: Spartobacteria bacterium (assembly GCA_009929845.1). Taxonomy (GTDB): domain Bacteria; phylum Verrucomicrobiota; class Kiritimatiellia; order RZYC01; family RZYC01; genus RZZM01. The sequence continues at coordinate 1,972 of RZZM01000205.1, read as the reverse complement.
ACATCGTGCTGGTATTGGCCCACCCCGATGGATTTCGGATCGACCTTGACCAGTTCCGAGAGCGGGTCCTGCAGGCGCCGTGCGATGGATATCGCCCCCCGGATCGTCAGGTCGAGGTCCGGAAACTCCTCGCGCGCAACCTCGGAGGCGCTGTAAACACTCGCCCCGGCCTCGCTGACGGAAACCACCGGCGTTTGGCGTTTCATGAGGGTGAGCACCTCCTTGACAAACGCCTCGGTTTCGCGTCCGGCCGTGCCGTTGCCCACGGCAACCGCATCCGGTTTATAGGTGTTGATGAACGCGCCCAGTTTCATGGCCGATTCCTTCCGGGCACCCGGCCCCTGTGAAGGATAGATGGTGACGGTGTCCAGGTACTTGCCGGTGGCGTCAATGGCCACGCATTTGCATCCGGTGCGGAGTCCGGGGTCGATACCAATAACCGGTTTGCCGCCAAACGGCGCGGCCAGCAACAGGTTGCGCAGGTTTTTGGCGAACACATCCACCGCCGCGCGGTCCGCCTTTACCTTGGCCTCGACAAACACATCCAGTTCCATGGATATTTTGAGCATGCGCTTGAAGGCATCCTCCACGGCAAGGCCGTATTCCTTACCCCACGCGCCGCGGTCGCGCAGGCCCACCAGGGCGCGAATCCTGTCAATGATGGGCCGCGGGTCGACGTCCAGGTTCTTGCGCAGCACACCTTCGGTTTCCCCGCGCCGGATGGCCAGGAATCGATGGGAGGGCATGTCGCTGAGTTTTTCGGAAAAGTCGTAGTACTGCTCAAATTTGGTGGGGGCGGGATCGTCCGGATTGGCTTTTTCGGCGTGGATGAGTCCCTTTTCCGCGAAAACCTGCCGTACAAGGGAGCGCACTTCGGCATTTTCCGCCACCTGTTCAGCGACAATATCGCGCGCGCCGGCCAGGGCTTCCTCGATGGTGGCGACCCCTTTTTCCGGATCGATATACGCTGCCGCGGCGACCTCCGGGGCTTCCGGAGCGTCCTGGGCGAGAATGAAATCCGCCAGGGGCGCCAGCCCTTTTTCCCGGGCAATCGTGGCGCGGGTCCGGCGCTTCGGCTTATAGGGCAGGTATAAATCCTCAAGCGCGGTTTTTGAGGTGCAGGCCAGGATTTTCTGTTCCAGCTCGGGAGTCAGCTTTTCCTGGGCGCGAATGGACTCCAGAATCGTCTCGCGACGCTCCTGCAGCGTGCGAAAATACGCCGTTTTTTCCTGAATCTGCCCGATTTGCACCTCGTCCAGGTTGCCGTGGGCCTCTTTACGGTAACGGGCGATAAATGGCACTGTGTTCCCTTCATCAAAAAGACCGACGACCGCCGCCACCTGGCGGGCGGGCAGGGCCAGGGCTTCTACTACACTCGGAACCGGATCAAATACTGTTTTCGTTGTCATGCTTTTAAAATACTCCTGTGGTTCACATAAAGGCGCCAAGTTTAATCCGCCCTATCCTCACAGGCAAGCATGCGATGATCAACCGAAGCATAATTCGCCAAAAGGCAAGTTTTTCCCATTTTTTGCACGAAAAATGGCAAAAACCATCAAAAAATGGCCACAGCGGGAACAGAGAAACGTTGTTAGCTTTCTTTTCTTTTATTCAAAAATTTTTGTTTCAAATATCTCCGTGACCTCCGTGGCCTCCAGCGAAGCGGGTGGTTTAATTCTGCAGAGCCTTTGTATGAATCGAGATATTCGTGTGTCGCGGAGAATAATTTGCGCAAAAAAACGAACCCGCGGCGCCCCGGGCTCTATGTTATCAGCCCTTACGGGGCGGCCTCACCGTAGCTTCGGGCAACGCCCGAGGGGCTGATCAATACGTTCATGGTGTCCTGAAGGGGCACTTCAATCCGTGTCGAATGGTGGGCGTTGAGGAAGCCCTTCAGGCTTCCATTCATCTTCTTCCCAACCCAGCGCGGCGCTTCGCTTGCTCTGGGCTATGGTCACGCCTTCAGCCCGTA
>RZZM01000632.1 GCA_009929845.1 Spartobacteria bacterium | reverse complement strand
ATACACCGCCACCCTGATGTGTCAAGTGGAATACCCATCCACGCCGACGTGATCAGGGCCAAAACAAGGAGATGCCGTTGCCCTGTCTGAACAGAGCCGGCACACGCACAAAAAAAAGCAGCCGCGGAATCGTCACGAGGCATAAAAAACCCGGGCCAGCCGGTAATGGGCGAATGCGCAAGCCATCAGACCAAGGACCATCAGCCCCGCGTGGGGATGTCCCGAAGCCACGATAAACATGACCTGCATGAAAATGATGGCGGCAATCAGGCGTCCGATCAGCCCCGGCAATGCCCCGCCTTTTCCCGCACGCGCCCCGACCCCGGCCATCAGAACAACAAGCAATACCGCAATGATTATAACCAGCCAACGCCATGCCGACAGCAACGGAGGCAAGTGAATAATAAATAGCGTACCGCCCACGACGAAGGCCCCCAACGGCAACCACCGCCGAAAGGCAACCGACCGACCACGCTCTTTTTCCCCGCGCGCCAACGATGTCACCGCCGCCACATACAACGTCAATACCAAAGCGGCGGCCAGGACCGACGACGAAAGGCGCCCGCCCGCGACACCGGCCCCGAGCAACAGACTCACCCCTCGACATGCCCCCATGCAGACCGCCCCCGCCACCGGAACGCCCTTCAGCACAAAATCATACAGCACAATACAAGCCGCCAGCGCCAACCCGACATACAGACACCACCCGCCTCCAAAAAAACTCAACACCAACGCGACGCCCATCATCACGATCCCGACCGCCCGGACAGCGCCCACGCTCACCCGCTGTGACGCCAATGGACGTTCCGGGTTGTATTGCGCATCGTAGTTCCGGTCGGCAAGATCATTAAACAGCAAGCCCGCCCCGTAAAACAACACCGACGCCACCATCACCATTACCAGCCGCCCGCTCCAACCCCCATACACCCCCGCCGCAAGAAAATATCCCGCCAGCGGATCCCCCGGCGCCGTAAACAGATTCGGCACACGCAACAGCGCCAACCAATCCTTCACCGCCGATGTCCGCGCCATGCCGCCCTCCCCCACGTTACGGCATCTCATCCAGGATGCGCTGCTGGCGCTCTTCATACACCCGTTCCGTGATCAGGCCCTCATCAAACAACGCCTTCAACGAACGCAACTGCTCCCGAACATCCGGCGTCACCACCTCTTCTTCTTCCTCCACTTCGACAACCGGTGCTGCCAGCATCTCCTCAACATCCACCGCCACAGCGCTCACCGCGTCCTCCTTCCGAATCACAACAGCCGTCGGTGCCGCCTTCCCGCTCAGGGTGTAGACCGCCCACAATAAATCGGGCAACCCGCCTTTTTTCGCGCACAATTGTACCCGTCCGTCCTTCCCGACATGCCCCGTCGCCGTCAGTCCCGCGACCGGAAAATCCGCCACAAAACGGCTCTCATCATACAGCCCGAAAAACTTGGGCACATCCACGACATACGCATCGATCGGCCCCACATCCTTCCAGTCGAACATCAGCGTTCCGACATCCGTCACCGTAAAATCCTCCGTACTCGACTGCATCGGGGTATACACCTCCGTGGCATACGCCGCCTCGTACCGCAGCGGCGTGATATCGGGGTTCTTCTTGAAATCAAATTTGATAAAATCGCCCGGACCCGTTTTCGCCACCTGTGTCAAAGTTAGCGACTGATACACGATCCGCGCCACATCCTCCAGATCACGCTGCGAACCCGCGTACTGGCTCTGCGCCACCAGCGTATCCGGGTCCAGCCTCGTCACCGTCGGCGT
>RZZM01000631.1 GCA_009929845.1 Spartobacteria bacterium | reverse complement strand
AGAGACGCCGCGTTTGGAAAATTAAACGGACACTCAAGCGGTTGCAAACGGTGGAAGAGGTTTATTGTACAGGCGTCAGCCTGCCCGTTCGTTGTACAGGCTTTAGCCTGCCGCGCACGGCGAGCCGCGCATGTTTCGCGCCGTGAATGTCGAAAAAAGGCCGATTTCAGCGAAAAAAGCTAAAAATTTCATAAAAATGGGCCATTTTTGATCTGAAAACCATAAAAATTGCAATTTTTTGGCGAATTTTTGTCGCTTTTTGTGCTGTTTTGCGCGTGCGGCGCGGCATGTGGCTCGCCGTGCGCGGCAACCTAAAGGTTGGACAACGAGCCGCTTTGCCCGCTACAGCATGGTTAATCCTGACGTAACCGCACCTCCCTTTTTGTTGCACACAGATGTCCGATCGGACATGTGTGTGCAACACGATTTTTTTGAAATATTCATAAATGCTAGCGTTGAAGCAGGTTATAATTATCGTAAAATTCCCAAATTTGATAAAAACAGGCTGATTTTGGTCGTCGGAGCCCAAAAAAACACTAAAATGGGCATTTTTAAGCACAAATAGACACATTTTTCCGTAATTTACCCTTGTGAAAAATTTTCGGGATTAGCGATGGGGACCTGCCGTAAATTTCAGAACTATGAAACATAAACCCACGCCGCTTGCGCAGGGAGGCAAGGGGGTCCATCAAAACCGGATATCGTTAATTAGTTATAGTGCGCGCATCCTGCGCAATAAACCCCGCCCGGTCAAGCCGGAAGATGTATTTCTGTGCTTGCGGGGAAGCCGCTGGTGTATTACCGTTCCGGAAACTGAACCAGAGGTTTGCCATGAGAATGCTATGTTTGTTTTTAGGGGCTGTGCTCCTGGCTGGATGCACGACAGTTAAACGTCCGTATGTGGATGTGCAGGGCGCGGCGCCCGCAGAACGCGTCGGAATCAGCGCGGTGCCGTTCTGCGAGGAGATGGCCGGACGTCCGATACAAACCCGTCCGGACGGCAACATGGCGCACCTGATGGTGGCCGGCATTGAGCAGTCCCTCAAACAGAAGGGCTATGCGCCGTTTTTCATGCGGCAGCATCTGGAACTGATCCCCGGCGAAGAGCAGACGCTCATCCGGGGCAAGGATGTGCTGCCCCTGATCAATGATACGTCGCTCACGCAGATTGAGTTGCCGGAAAGCCAGAAACAGCAGCGCGAGGCGCTGGCCGCCAAAGTGCCGCATATCCTGGTCCCGGTGTATGTCAAAGCAAAGGCCAATCCCGCGTTGGTGGTAATCGGGCGGAACGGGACGTTCTCGGTCACCCTGCATGCATTCCTGATCGAGACGGCCACGGGCAAGGTGATCTGGAAAAACAAGGCCTCGACCTGGGGCAATGAGGACTTCATGACGGAGGGTATGGGAACCGGCCGCTTTATTTATGGCTTGCTGTCCGGCTTTCCGTCGAATACCGGCGCCCTGTAATTGAGCCGCTCCCGGGCCAGGTGTTTCCAGGCCGCGCGGAACCCCAGGTTCTGGGGGACGAATATGGCCATGTTCTTCCTGAAGTTCACACTGCGCCGCAGGATGGAACGGGGCGTGTGGAGCGCGGCGTTGAGTTCGTAGTAGCCCTGCTGCAGTTCGTCCGGCGTGAAGCCGTGCGGCTGATACACCACGGTGTTCATGTCATATAGATTCCAGTCGCGGGTGAGAATGCGCCCCTCTTCTTCCAGGCGGCGGGTGATGCGGATGCCGGGAAACGGGGTGAGCACGGAGATCAGGAAGGCTTCGAG
>RZZM01000204.1 GCA_009929845.1 Spartobacteria bacterium | reverse complement strand
CCGATACCTTCTACTTCGACGCCTATACATCCGGGGGCGGCGGGTCCGATTCGGCGGTAGACGCGCTGTCCAATCCCAACGTCAGCATCACGGCATGGGATGAGGCCTACACCTCCCGGACGAACGATACGGGGCTCAGTTCGTATACCCTTGTGAATTTTGTGACGGCGGATGTGTCTCCTTCCAATGGGCCCTTCGCGGGCGGGAACGTGGTGCTGGTGACCAATGCCGTGCCGGCAATCGGCGACGGATCGGACATCACCAACGTGGTGCTGGGCGGCGTGGGCACGACAACCATCACGGGGCAGGGCGCCAACTGGGTGGCGTTTGTCGCGCCGCCAGCCTCCAGCGCGGGGGTCAAGGATGTGGAAATCCAGTCCACCAGTGTGGGCGACACGACGCTGGCGAATGCCTATACGGTTAATCCGGCGGGCGAGATCGGGGGCACGAATTTTGTCATCCGGTGGACCGCCGTGGGCGATGCCGTGGTTCCCGGACAAATCGATGCCAAAGGCGCGAACAACACGATCTATTCGATTGATTACTACAACAACAATCTATATGCGGGCGGTGCGTTCACGAATATCGGGGGGTCGAATAGCTACCGCGTGGCGCGCCACGATGGAACCAACTGGAATTCGATGCAGGCGGGCGTGTTCCGTGTTGCCAACGTGAACTACATCAAGGGTGGTCCGTACGGCATCTACTCGGGCGGGTATTACACGAATATCGGCGGGTCCTACACAGCCGGCGGAACGATGATCAACGACGGCGCGGCCAATGCGTTCGCTGTGGGACGCTTCGATGGCACGAACTGGAATGGAATGGGGCATCCGCCGGCGGTGGGTTATACCGGCAGGGTCGGCCTTTGCTTCTCCCCGACCATCAACGGCTACGTCAACTTCATTGAACCCTACACCGGCAACACGGTGATTGCAGGCGGCTATTTCACCAACAGCGATTACCGGGCAGCGGGATTGTATTATATCGCTAAATACGATGGCGCCGGCTGGACGAATTTGCAGCAGGGTTTCCGGAATGTGCCGCTGGCGGCGGCCTATGACCGCGCCCGCGATCATCTGTACGTCGGCGGCTCCTTCACGAACCATAATCCGACGAACACCTCGGTGCACATGAATTTCATCGCCCGATGGAACGGCACGCACTGGACCAACATGGCGCGGGGACTGGGTGCCCGCGTGACCTGCATGGCCGTGCACCCGAGCAGTGGCGAACTCTATGTCGGTGGCTGGCTCACGAACTACAACAACGCGGACGGCCAGGCATATCCTGCCAACTATGTGGCGAAATGGGATCCGGTATCTGAATCCTTCACCAACGTGGGTTCGGGTTTCAACAACTGGGTCTACTCCCTGAAGTTCGATACCAACGGCACGCTCTACGCGGGGGGGGCGTTTACCAACACCTATATCACAACCGAACCGGATAAATCCGCCCCGCAACTCGCGGTCACAAGAATTGCGCGTTGGAACGGCACGCACTGGACGAATATGGGCGGAGGTTGCAGCGATACCGTGCTGTCCCTGGCAGTCAACACGAACAACAACGACCTGTACGCCAGCGGTCACTTCAGAATCGCCTACCAGGATGACCAATCGAGCACGAACACCTGGTACGTTGCCAGGTATGGCGCAGATGGCATAGTTTCAGCCGGAGTGGAACCGTCCTCTGGTTCCGTCACAGGCGGCTTTGAAGTGGTCATCACAGGCGATCATCTTGGCGGCGGTGATATCACCAATGTGACGATTTGTGGAGCAAGTGCGGCCAGTATCGAGAGCCAGTCGGCTACGCAAGTGGTCGTTGTTGCCGGGAGCGGTGCTCCGGGTCTCGGCGATGTGCGCGTGTATTCGACAAGCTATGGCGAGACCACAAAGAGCGATGCCTTCACGTATCTGGGCGGGGTAATGACCCTGCTGGGCACGAACGGAGCATCTATCACATCCGGCGAGGCTCCCTCACTGGCAAAAGGCACGGATTTCGGGTTGTTGTCCGAAGGGGTGTCGGCAACGAACACACTTACCGTGACCAACGGAGGCAACGAAACGTTGACTATCGAGGGCTGGACCACCAATGGCCTCAGCGATTTCGTGGTGGTGAGCGGGCCGGACTCCGTGGCCGCAGGTGCAACCGCAGACTTTGTTGTGGCGTTCCACCCGATCGCGCCAGGCCCATCGACCGCGTCCGTGCAGATCGCCCACAACGCGATGGGCAGCCCATTTGCCCTGAACCTGGAAGCCCAGTCTGGGAAACTGGACCAAACCATCACGTTCGCGCCCATCGCCGCGCAGGCAACCAACGCCGCCTTGGGCCTGGCGGCGACGGCCTCAAGCGGGTTGGAGGTTTCATTCTCGGTCGGGGCGGGACCGGGTAACCTGGCGGATGGCACCAACCTGACGTTTAGCGGGCCCGGCAGCGTGTCTGTCGTGGCCTCGCAGGCGGGTGACGGTGTCTACAATCCCGCGCCGGATGTGACGAACATCATCCACGTCTATGCCCTCACCGCCTATGCCGGTCCATACGAGGGCGGTAACACGCTCACCATCACCAACGGTTATTTCGGGACGATCACCAACGTGCTGGTCGGCGGCATCGTGGCGACTATCGAGGACGTGGGCACCAACTGGGCGCGGATCGTTGTTCCGTCGGTGGGATCCTACGGCATGAAAGACATCGTGGTCCAGACATCGGACGAAACGGACACCACGCTGGCGCAAGCCTACAAGGTCAATCCGCCGGTTATGCCGCTTATCGCGTCCGAGCCGTTCGATTATGAGGTGACGCGCTGGGATACCAATGTGCCGGGGCATTATGATGGCGGCACGGGGTGGGGAACGAACAGGTGGGAGGTGGATCTGACGCCGCAGCCGGGGCATCCCGTGCCGAAGGCCGCCATTTTCGGCACAAACGATTATGAACCGTATGAACCGCAGATGGCGTATGCGTGGGGACACGGCGGACGGCTTTATCGCGATTTGGGCGCAACGCTGGATACCTCGCCCGGCGCAAAGATCTATTTTTCCCTGGATATGTACACGCCGGAAACAGCCGATTCCCACGTATCGGGCTCGATAGGCGGGTTCGGTGTTTCCATCGAGTCGCAGGCCGCGAAACCGGGCGAGCTGATCATCTATACTCCGCAAAACAACTCATGGAATGAGCCCAAGCCCGTGGAGCTGACCGGGCTCTATGGTTCGTGGCACCGCATGACGGCGGAAATCGAGTTTTTTGCGACGGGTTCGGTGATCCGCGCATGGATTGACGCCTCGCAGGAAGCGGATCCGCATGAGGTGCTGGCGTCGACCTGCACCACGTTTTCAGCATCGCGCTTTTACATCGCGCACTGGGGCGATAGCGGGTATGCGCTGGCGGACAACATCATCATCGGCACAAACTTCTCCCAGGTGGCGTTACCGCTGGCGGTGCTGGGAACGAACGGCGCGCTCATCACCAGCGGCGAGGAGCCTACGGAGGCCAAGGGCACCCGCTTTCCAACCCTGCTTTTGAATTATTCCCAAACCAATGTGTTCTCCATCACCAATTCGGGGGCGGAAACCATCACGCTAACGGACTGGGCGACCAACGGCGCGGGGGCCGGTGCTTTCACCGCGCTCGATCTGCCGTCCGTCATCGCGCCCTGGTCGGTCAGTCATTTCTCCGTGATCTTTCATCCGACCAACGCCGGAAGTTTTTCCGCGTCGCTTTCTTTCAGCAATAACTCGGCGCTGCCCGCGCGCTCGATCAGCCTGGCGGGTGCCTGTGCGGAAGTTTTCGCCGTACCGAGCAACGGACCTTATGCGGGCGATTACGAGGTGTCGCTCTGGCACGGCTACGGCAGTGTGTTTACCAACGTGATCGTGGGCGCGGCGGCAGGCGTCGCACCGACCGAGGCCGCTGTCGACCGTGTGACCTTCGTCATGCCGACGGCCCTCACGGCAGGCCCCATGGACATCACCTTGCAACGCGACGGCGACACGGATGTGGTGATGACCAATGTGTTCACCTACGATGCGGCCTGGTTTGTCGTCGCCCCCAGCAACGGACCCTATGCCGGCGGAACCGCCGTGTCCGTCACGCACGGACTGAACAGCGTGATCACGAATGTCGTGGTGCGCGGCGTGGACGTCCCGACTACCGGAGCGGATACCAACGGTTTCTCGCTCGTCATGCCTGCGGTTGAATTCGCCGGGTTGGTGAATTTCACGATGCAGCGGGCGGACGCCGCCGATTTTGTCCTGACCAATGCCTACCGCTACAACGCAGCCGTGATTAACGTCGCGCCTAATAGCGGACGAATCAGCGGCGGCGATGTAGTCACGGTGACGCACGATTTGAACGGCGTGGTGACCAACGTGCTTGTGGGCGGCGTGGAGGTTGTGCCGGATTCGGCATCCACCACCAACTTCGTACTTACCATGCCCTCCGCGGCTACGGCGGGGGCGGTAAATTTCGTTTTGCAGCGCGACGGCGTGGCCGATTTCACGATCAACAACGCCTACACCTACAACCCGGCGGGCTTCATCGGCTACACTGATCCGGACGCGTGGATGGAAGTGGCCGGCATGCCGGAAGCGCGCCTTCATCTGGCCGCCGCGACGTTGAGCAACCGCATTTACGCCATCGGCGGGTATGATAGTGATTTGAGTCCCCGCGACACGGTGTATGCCTTCGATGGCACCAACTGGACGGTCGAAACGGCCTTGCCCGGCACCATGACTGAAATCGGCGCAACAAGCGATGGAACGAACATCTGGTTGGCTGGTGGCGGCGATGCGCTGATGCGGTTCGACGGCGTTTCATGGGCGACGGTTGATAACCTGACCGATGCGCGGTACCAACCGTTTATGGTGATCTTCAGCAACCGTCCGGTGGTCGTGTCGGGCGGCGTGGGCGCCGTGACGGAGTACGACGGGACTTCGCTGAATGAACTGGCGCAGCTTCCCGGCGGGCATGATTTGCTCGGCGGCGCGGGCGGGGTGCTTGGTGACTTCCTTATTGCCGCCGGGGGCGGATATGCTACTGCGGCCTCGACCAGCGCCTGGCGTTATGATGGTTCCGCCTGGTCCTCCATCGCCGGGCTGCCCGCCGCGCGGTATTACATGGCTACGGCGGTTTGGCGCGACCGGGTTTATGCCCTGGGCGGCTTGAATAGCGACGCTTCAGGCGAGAACACCGTCTATCGCTTTGACGGCACAAACTGGACTGCGGGGGCTGCGCTGCCTTACCATCTCTATGCGGGCGCGGGGACGGTGCTGCATGGTGCTCTCTATCACGTCGGCGGTATGTCCGTTGAACTGGGCGTCATGACCAACGTACTCAAATATGTGCCTGGCGAGGAATACTCGGGCGTCGCGCCCGCTTTCGGAAATCTGGCGGGCGGATATCCCGTGACGATCCGCGGCGAGAACTTCGGCAACGGCAGCGACGTGACCAACGTGATGATCTGTGGCGTAGCCGCGCAGGGTATCCTCAGCCAAAGCGCCACGCAAATTGTCGTACTAGCGGGCGCGTCGCCGGTGATGACGAACGGGGACGTGGTGGTCTATTCCACGTCGTACGGCGAAACCGTGCGCAGCAATGTCTTCACCTACATTTATCTGTCTTCATGGCATGGACCCTACGTCGGAGGAAACACGGTGACGCTGACGAATATCGTCGCGATCGGCGACAACGACATCACCAACGTGCTGGTCGGCGGCATTGCGGCCACGGTTGATGGCCAAGGCGCCGACTGGGTGCGCTTCGTGCTCGGTCCTGCGACGAATGCGGGCCGGTCGGACATCGTCGTGCAATCCACCAGCCTCGGCGAAACGGTCTTCGCCGGGTCCTACACCTACAATACGCCAGGCGTGATCGGCTGGCGCGATCCCGACCGCGCATGGGAGCAGACGGTTCCACTGTCCTATCGGGTCACGCGCACGGCCATGGTGAACTACAGCAATGCCCTGTATGTCATCGGCGGGCGGTTGAATTTTATGAACGGAACCACCTATACCAACGTCTGCCGCTTTGACGGCACGAACTGGGCCTTTGTGGCGGGACTGCCTGCGGGGGCGATGAATATAGGCGCCGCCGTGTGGGACGGCGCGATTTATGCCGCAGGCAACAATGCCACGACCGTCTACCGCTACGATGGCACAGCGTGGACGACCGTAACACCTCTCCCCGCCGCCCGCATGAACCCTGTGCTCACCGTGTTCAGTAACCAACTGCATGTGGTCGGCGGAGCCTTTGGCGCTGCGGTGTACATTTACGACGGAACGAACTGGAGCGAAAAAGCCGCCACGCCCGTTGCCGCGAATATGGAAAGCGTGCCTACCGGTGTGCTGGGCGATTTTCTCTATGTCGGCAGCGGCACGTATTTTGGCGAAACCAATGCCTGGCGCTTCAACGGCACGGATTGGACCGCCACGGTAGGGCTACCCAAGGCGCTTCCCAGGACAGCCTCCGTAGTCGCGGATGAGCGCCTCTACGCGATTGGCGGGATGTATGAGACGGCCGTCGCCAGCAGCGATACGCTCTTTTTCAACGGGACGAATTGGCAGTCAAGCTCCAGCCTGCCCTATACCCTTTTTCTGGGCGCGGCAGCCGAAATGGATCGTGCGCTCTACGCCATCGGCGGAGCCAACAGCGGACGCAGCAACGTCCTGCGCATGGCGCTGGGCGATACGCATTTCGGGGTGTCACCGTCCAATGGCGTCCTGAACGGCGGCTTCGAAGTGGTCATTGGCGGACTCCACCTCGGGGATGGCAACGACGTGACCAACGTCACGTTGTGCGGGGTGAGTGTCTCAAGCATACAGAGCCAGACGGCCACGCAGATTGTGGTGGTGGCGGGGGCGTCCGGCAGCGTTGGCATCGGCGATGTGCACGTATACTCAACGAGTTACGGCGATACCGTTAAGAGCAACGCATTCGAATATCTGAAGGGGAACCAGTCGATCACCTTTGCGCCCCTCGGCGTGCAAGCTGTTAGTGACACGGTAGGATTATCCGCCACGGCATCGAGCGGATTGCCCGTGACTTTCGCTACCAACGGAGGCCCCGCAATCATCACCGGCGGCACGAACCTGACATTTACCGGCCTCGGCAGCGTGTCCATCGTGGCTTCGCAGGCGGGCGACGGCACCTACCATCCCGCGCCGGATGTGACGAACTTCGTCCGTGTCTATGCCCTCTCCGCCTATGCCGGCCCCTACGTGGGCGGCAATTCCATCACCATCACCAACGGGATACTGGGCGACGGCGCGGACATCACGAATGTCACCGTCGGAGGCGTGGCTGCGACGATCACCGGGCAGGGCGAGACCTGGGTCACCATCACCGTGCCGGAAGTCGGAAGCGCGGGCGTGAAGGATATCGTCATCCAGTCCGCTTCTCAGGGTAACACGACGCTTGCCAACGCGTACACAGTGAACCCGGCGGGGTCGATCGAGGTGCCGACGATCATGATGGAGTATCTTATCTCTTTCACAGGAACAAACGGCACGTTTATTGACTATCATATGAACGATCTGTATGTGACCAACTACACGCCGTTTGCTCCCGCCGGCACGGTGTATACCTACCTGAGCGCCACCAATACCGAATATGTGGAGTTGGCGGCGACGAACCGCGGCGATCTGGTGAAGAACGATGTATGGATGCGCCTCGACGGGTTCATCGATTCATACAATGGCGGGTGGAACGACATGGCGGGCGGCCTGTGGTGGCTTTCGACGAATGTGGGGCAGTGGTTTGTGTTTCGCGAGGAATTCGGCGACAGCTATGTGACGATTACGAACCTGCCCGGCACGAACTATCATGTCGAAGTCATCAATGCCTATCCCAACATTATCACGTTGCGCTACAACCAGCAACTGCACCCAGGTATCTGGCAACCGGGCGAGCCGAGAGACATTGGTAATTGGGGGACAAACATCGCCGTTTGGCAGCAACCGCGCGGCGGCGGAAACTGGTTCAGTCCGACAAACACATTCTATTGGCGTGACCGCTATATCGTATATTCCAACACCGTGCCTCAGGATCGGGCCATGACCCTGGTGTTGTGGGATACCAACGGTCAGCCCTGTAACGTCCTCAACGCCATGCGCATCCGCGGCGAAGAACCGCTGGGGGTGCCGATCGATCCGCCGCGCGGTTCGTGGACAGGCGGCTATCCGGTGGTCATCAACGGCTTCAACCTGGGGGACGGGAGCGATATTACCAATGTGACGCTCTGCGGCATTCCCGCGATGATTGTGGGCCAAACCAATACCAGCGTCAGCGTGAATGCAGGCGCTTACAGCGCGAGCCTGCTGGGCGATGTGCGGGTGTATTCGGTGAGCTTCGGGGAAACGGTTATGTCCAACGCCTTCACCTATCTGGCGTCCGATATGGGGGCGCTGGGGACAAACGGCGCGAGCTTCGCGGATGGCGAGGCGGCGTCTCTGACCAAGGGCAATGCCTTCTACGCCACCCCCTTCGGCGCCGCGCGGACCAACACCTTCAGCCTCACCAACAGCGGCAACGATGTCCTCAGCATCGATCCGTCCGATCTGTCCGATCCGTCCGATTTCTCGATAAGCGGCGTACCGGCCACCGTTGACATCGGCGCAGTCAGCAACTTCTCGGTGACCTACACGC
>RZZM01000203.1 GCA_009929845.1 Spartobacteria bacterium | reverse complement strand
TCTACTCGCAAACCAGAACATGCCCTCTCAAATGACCAGCCTGCTCAACTGCATCAATGATTCTCCGACCAAGCTGCCGCCAGAAGTGAGATGCGCCCTAATGGGCATACCACTTATACAAAAGATATTTACAACCGCTGCGCTAGAGGAAGTCAGAGGGGGACAGAGGGCAGGTTCAGAACTCCTTAGCTCGACAGTTGGCCCCAGAATGAGATGTTCATTGATTTGCCAGTAATCGCGGTGATTTTTTGGATGGTATCCACTTCCGAAGAGACGCCGCGCTTGGAAAATTAAACGGACACTCAAGCGGTTGCAAGCGGTGGAAGAGGTTTGTTGTTCAGGCGTCAGCCTGCCCGTTCGTTCGTTGTCCAGGCTTTAGCCTGCCGCGCACGGCGAGCCGCTGGCCTGCCGCAACAACTACAGCCCATGCATCTATCCAGAATTCTCGTCACCCAAAACAAGCGTTTCGATGACACGGCCGTGTCATCGAAACGCTTGTTTTGTTCCGGTCAGGGGTGTTATTTCTAACCCGGAAATTTCACAAATCCGGGAAAATATCGTTCGCAAAATTTTGGCGGATTTTTGGTGTCTTCTCAAACAGTCATCCTGTGAATCTTTGCAACGAAACCTGAAACGTGCAACCACCGCCCGCCGACACCTTGGTGTCACGTTACTTTCCACGAGGTAAGGATTTCTGACCTTGGGACCCGATCAGCCCCAATGGGCCTTTTTCCAATGATTGGAAACTTTTGGGGCGATTTTTCCAATCATTGGAAAAAAATTCAGTCGTTTTTCCAATCATTGGAAACTCCCGGAGCGAAAAAAATCTCCGCATTTTTTGTAACAAGCGAAAAAAAGAGTGCGCATCTGTATCCCCGAGCAGCCAAACCTCAGAACTCCTTACTCTCGAAACGATCCCACGATCGTGGGATCGTTTCGAGAGTAAGGGGTGGGTCGGGAACTGCACTGGACACTGGACAGGCGGGGGGTGATCGGGTAGGCTGTGCCGCACTATGGATCCTAAACCAGACATACTATTGGCCAGTTCCTCGCCGAGACGGCAGCAGATGCTGTTGGAGATGGGGTGGGATTTTGCAGTGATCACGCCGCGGGTTGATGAGACCCCGCTGCCGGGTGAGGCCCCCGATGATTTTGCCCTGCGCGCGGCGGTTGACAAGGCTAAATGGGTTGCGGCGGAGGCCCCCGGTGGACATTTTCTGATCATCGGGGCGGATACGGTGGTGACAGTGGACGGGGATATCCTGGGCAAGCCGGCGGACGATCAGGATGCGGCGAGGATGCTCGGACGTTTGAATGGCCGAATGCATCGGGTGATCACGGGTCTTTCGGTGCTCGAGAGCATCGACAACCTGATCCGGAAAGCCATCAACCGCACGGTTGTTTCGCAGGTCTATTTCAGGGAGCTGACCGATGAGGAAATCACCCGGTATATTGACACGGGGGAGCCGAGGGACAAGGCCGGGGCCTACGGTATACAGGCCGGCGCGGCGCATATGGTCGAGTCCATCAATGGATCCTATACCAATATCGTCGGGTTGCCGCTGGCGGAGCTGATTGAATCTATTCGCGGCATTTGCCCGGCATTCTGAAAAGGACGCGCTATTTTGTTAATCTGATGAACCCGGTGGTTTCCGTCATTGAAACCGGCGCGACGTCAAAGGCGGCCCAACTGATGGAGGTGGCCGCCGTGATACGGTTCCAGACGGGGGCAACCAGGGAAACAGCGCTTTCCACGTCGACGGTTGTTCCGGGGGACAGCCCTGATATACGGAGGGCGATAGTCTGGTTGCTTTCGCTCACGGACGCTATCCGGCTTTCGCAGACGGCGCCCGTGGCTGAAAAGGCCCGGGCCGCCGCGAGCAGATTGGTCTGAAAGTCAAACAGAGCAAGGTTTTCCCAGGAGGATCCGACCCCCTCGACGGTAATATATTCAGCGCCCCAATAGCAGAAGCCTCGCCCCTTCGCCCCCGCGGTCCGCGGCAGGATGTTGCGAATTGCGCATAGGAATTCCTGCTGTCCGACCGGGGTGGCGGGAAAGCCTTCCTCAAGCTGTGACGGGTCGCCCACGACATTGTGGGTGGCATCGGACCATTCGAGGGTCCAGGGATAGGCGGTCTCCATCACGATAATGTCCTTGCCGTAACGAACCGCGAGGTCAGCGATGTTGGATTCCAGGTTCGAAAGCGTGCCGTGCCACCAGGGGTAGTACGATAACGCGATGATATCAAAAGGCACGCCGTAGCCGGTAACACGATCAAAAAACCAGCGGCAGGCGGCATTGTTTCCGCCGCTGTCGATGTGGAGGACCATATCGACATGGTCGGTCGGCGCGAGGCTGTTGGTGAGGCCTTCGACCGCCGCTTTCAGCAGATCGGTAAAACGCGTCCAGTTCGTTTCGTAGCTTCCGCCCACGCGGCCTTCATTCCAGAGAAATCCGCCGGATATCTCGTTGCCGATCTGGACCGCATCCGGAAGGAATCCGCATGCCGCGAAATTACTGATCACATCGCCGGTATAGTCGCGGACCGCGGCGGCCAGGAGTTCGGGGGAGAGGGCACTCCAGGCAGCGGGCTTGGTTTGATGTCCGGGGTCCGCCCACGTATCCGAATAATGAATATCCAGGATAACAGGCAATCCCGCATCGTGAACGCGTTGGGCAACCACCAGTGTATTGGACAGGTTGTTCCATCCATCGGCCGGGGTGTGCCAGAGGCGGAGCCTTACCGCGTTGAGGCCGTTGCTCATCAATATCTGCAGGAGGTCACCGGGCTGCCCCTCCGAGCGGAAGACCGCGCCTTCCGCTTCCAGTTGCTGCATGAAAGACAAGTCGGCCGCCCGGAGAAAGGCGGGCAACTCACCCCGGGCAACGGAAAGGAACATCCACATAACGAGGGCCGCAAATACGCACATTTGCAGCATACGTTTTGCGATGCAGGCAAACCCTGCTTTGTTTTCCGTGCGCATTTTATACGTCGGCCATGGCCGGTTACTCCTCGGGATCAGGCAGCGTGGCCGAGCGGATACGCCCGACGATATGGCCGGGGATCACGCCGGCGGCATACGCCGCATAGTTCCACGGATAGGCGATCCATTGACCGATATTTCCGCCAATATAGGTTCCATAGGCGGGGAAGAGCACATTGTAGCCCTGCTTCTGCAACAGGAGCGGCTGATAGGCGCGCAGGTAGCCCAGGGCGTCCGATGTGGCGAGGGCCTCCGGGTACAGGGCAAAAAACGGAAGCATGTACATGAAGGCGTACGTCCCTTTCCATTCACGTTTGGTGAAATCCTTGGCGTGCCCGGCTTCATGCAGCAGGATAGCGGGAATATCTGAATAGATGTTAATGGTGTTGGAATACGGATTGTAGTTGTCGCCGCCAAAGAAGCGTTGGGGCATGATGGTATACATCAGCCAGCTCCAGAACCCGAGGGTGTAGCGCCAGCCCGCGCCGACCGCCTTGTTGCGAAAAGTGCGCCTCCATTCGTCGCGGACACTATAGGCGTTGATACGGACCTTCACATTGCGCAGATCGTTCAAGTCCAGATACTCTTCGAGAATTTCCACGGTTTCAGGGGAAATTTTGTGGCTGTCCACCTTGTAGTTCCATAAGATCAGTTTCGACATCAGGCTGCCGGGCCATATCCAGCCGGAGGCGTCCAGAAAACCGTTTGGGCGACCGTAGACGATCTGGGGCTCCCCTTCGGGCATCACATAGCCTTCGATGTAATTGATGGGCGAGCCGATCCGGTAGGGTTTGGTGGCGCAGCCGGAAACAGAAAAGACCAAGAGTACAGCCAACAGGAAGGCCGCGCATCGCCTCCCCCAAAGCAACCGCATAGTATATGTGTTCATAACGCACCCTTTCTCTGTTTCAGGAGCCCTTCATGGAGTTTACAACAAATGTACAAACAAACCGGACCGAAGTTTAGGCTCGAACCACGTACTTTTTGGCGGCATGCATTGGTTGGCGTCGGCCACCGCCAGGAGCTGATCCACGGTGGTCGGGTACATCGAAAAGGCCGCCGCCGCGTCACCGGCATTCACCAGCTTTTCGAGTTCCGCGGTTCCGCGGATGCCCCCGACAAAGGAGACCCGCGGATCTTTGCGGGGGTCCTTGATTCCCAACAGGCCATCAAGTACCCGGTGCTGGAGCACACTCACGTCCATGACCGCGACCGGATCGTCCGAAACCTCCGGTGTCCATTGCAGGCCGTACCAGCGACCCGCCAGATACATGCTGATGCAGCCGGACTTTTGCGGCGACGGGTCGGCGTCCTTCGTGAGCGTGAACATACCGTCCAGGGCCTCCAGTAACGCCTCCGGCGTCATGCCGTTGAGGTCATGCACAACACGGTTGTAGGGCAATATCTTGAGTTGTCCGGCGGGAAACAGAACCGTCAGGAACCAGTCCGATTCCGCATCGGTATTGCCACCCGTGGCCGCGCGCCGTTCGCGCGCCACGCGCGCCGACGCAGCGGCGCGGTGATGGCCGTCGGCGATGTAGGTGGCCGGGATATCTTTAAAGATGGCAACAATCCGGTCCGGCTCGGGAATACGCCAGACCGCATGTTTGATTCCGTCGGGCGCGGTAAAATCGAACAACGCCGGCGTCTGCTCCACACTGGCCAGCACCTGGTCGATGGCGGGCTCATCACGATAGGTCAGGAAGACCGGCCCGGTCTGCGCCTCGAGGGTCTGGATGTGGCGCGTGCGGTCATTTTCGGGGCCGGGCCGGGTGTTTTCGTGTTTTTTGATCAAGCCGGCATCGTAATCGCCGGTATGGCTGCACGCGACCAGCCCGCGTTGTTCATGGTTGCCCATAGTCAACCGGTACAAAAACAGGCCGGGCTGTTCATCCTGCACGAGGTAGGCCTTTTCCTGGAAGTGCTTAAAATTCACGGCGGCCTGGTTGTAGGCCTCTTCACTGTCCCCGGCCACGGCATGATCCAGATCGATTTCGGGGCGTGTAATGTGAAGAAAACTCATCGGATCGTTTTCGGCCATGGTCCGCGCCTCTTCCGTTGAGAGTACATCATAGGGGGGGCTGGCCACCTTTGCGGTCAGACCCTCTGCCGGACGAAGTGCACAAAAAGCTTTAATACGCATGTCTATCTCCTACATCAAATTCACCACTGTCGGTGAAACTGTTGTCGGATACTATGGCACAATCAGTTGCAACATACAAGCCCGTACAATGCGTGGCGGGGCCCACAGATTGCCACAGATTTTGTAAAAGCACCGAGCCATGCGTGCGATTCGCGCGATTTCCTTTTTTACCTGGCACGGTGTAAGGACAAGGCCGTTATGAATGCGCTTTGTGTTCACGTATCCGCAGTAGATAGACAAGACCCAATGCCGCGGCCAGCAGGATAAATGTGGAGGGTTCCGGCAAAACGGGCAATGTATGCACCGGTTGATACGAAAGGCCGCTTTCGCCAAATCCTTCAAACTGCGCCTGTCCGTATTCCGAGACCATGAAATTGTAGGTGAAATTGCCATCGTCCTCACCCATCGCTGTGTAGGGCACCACAAAAGAAACATTGGCGCCAACCTGCGAGTAGGACACGGAATCACGCACAGGCCCCCAACCATCGGAACCGGCTCCTCCGCTTCCGAGGCGGTCACGGACAGGAACATCCCCACCGATGTAGATTTCACCACCCCGGATAATGGTTGATGCGCTCCAGATAGGCTCGCCCCCCTCGCTCGGATCAATCCAGAATTGAAACGAACCCGCCTGACGATTCTCCGAATCCACCGTCATAAAGTCCGGCACTGTGCTGAACGACATGGAAAAGGTTATATTGCTATTCACCGTGTCCACACTCGTTTCATAGCTCAAGGGCAGCAAGTCTGCATGGCCGCAGAGGCACGCCACACACAAAACAAGAAAAACTTTAACACTTTTAATACACACGTTCACAACTCCGATTCACCATCAACCCGCCACGGCCCCCAACAAAAGCCTGTTGCAGCGTTTCAACGTATATTTCCAATACTTTCTATCCTTTCGCACATCATTCCGCAAAAGTCAAACCTAATTCCCGGAGAAATGGTGTTTTTTGCACGGCGCAAACAGATAATTGCACATTGCGCCGCATTTTATCTTGCCCCTCGCGCCTATGTGGCATAGGTTGGCTTTGTGGTTATGCGAAGCGACAGTGTGTTGTCGTCTTCCGGGTGGGCTTGTGCCGACTTGGATTGATGGTGTGTGTATGAGGGTTGAGGACCGGCAAACGGGATTATTGAAATGAGCAGACATTGGACAAACAGGCTTACAGTGGCACTTCATGGTATCATCATGGCCGGGGTCGTTTCCACGGCTTCCGCCGTTGACTACTATGTGGCAACAAACGGGAACGACATGGCAACAGGCCAGTCCACCTCCTTTCCCTGGCGTACGTTACGTCATGCCGTCAACCAGGTACGTGGCGGTGATACAGTGTACGTTCGGGGCGGAACATACCGCGAACGGGTAATCTGCACCAATACGTCGGCCTCGGCCGGCAACCGCATCCTGATAACCGCCTACAGCAACGAGGTCCCTGAGATCAAGGGCTCCGACATCGTCGACGGCTGGGAGGCGCACGCCGGCGCCATCTGGAAACGCGAGGCCTGGCCGATGAACTCGCAGCAAGTGTTTGCCAACGGGCAAATTCTGCAGCAGATCGGGTGGCCGAATGCCTACACGGCCACGAATGCCTTCAGTTGTGATGACTATATCTATATTCCCTACGGGTACAGTTGCGCTGATATTGACCCTGTCCTGCACACCATTGATATCGGCGTCGGCATCACCAATATGGTTGAAAACTCCTTCTACTACGATGCGGCGGTTACAACCCTGTATGTCTGGCTGCAGGGCGACGCGTCGCCCCTGGACGCAGCAATGGAAGTCAGCACCCGCGTGTGCATCTTCGAGGCCCGCGCGGAAGCGGACTTCATCGATTTGAAAGGGTTTACCCTCAAACACTCTTCCTCCGTCACCTATACCGAATTCGGCTGGGCCGCGGTTGTAATGGGCGAGCACTCGACGATTGAGGACTGCACGGTGGAGTGGTGCGACGGGTCCGGCCTGCGTATTCGGAGCAACGGCCAGGCCTTGCGCTGCCGCATCGGGTACAACGGAAACGGGGGTATCGCCTCGTTTGTCGCCACCAATCTGCTCTATTCAGAATGCTCCGTCTACAGCAACAACTACCGTGATTTTGATCTGTTTTACGCCTTCGCGCTGAAATTCCAGGACGGGGCGACGGGCGTTATTGAGAGCAACGAGGTGGTCGGGAATGCCTCCCCGGGGATATGGGTGGATACCTGCCGGGAGAACCAGGAAGTCATCGTGCGCAATAATGTGATCCACAACAACAGCCCCACGCCAAACCGTCCGGGTGATCCGACCTTGCGGTTTACCGCCGGCATATTTCTGGAGGCATCGCATCAGGTATATGTCTATGGCAACGTCGTCACCAATAACGCCATCACCGGCATCGCTTTGTCATGTGCGGAGGACTGCCGCGTGGCCAACAATACCATCATGGCAACGCGCAGCTCAGCAACGCCAAATAGCGGTCTTTACGGCATCTGGCTGATGGATCAGCCCAACATCTATTCCGTGTCGAGTAATCATGTCTATAACAACATTGTCTACGACAATCAAACCGCCTACGACGTCTCCCTCCCCGCCCCCAACGGCAGTAATGTTTTTGTCAACTATATGTACAACAACTGCTATTACCGCGACGGCACGAATGTAGTATTGCAGTATGCTGGCGCAGCGTATACCACACTGACCGCCTGGGCAACCGCCAGCGGACAGGGCCAGCGCAGCACCACGGAAGATCCCGGCCTGTGTATGACGCGGCTCACGGACGGCTCCCCCTGTGTCAACACGGGAACCAATATGCTGTGGATGGTCGGGGAAACAGACCTGGACGGTCATCCCCGCATACTCTACGGATCCGTGGATATGGGCGCGTTCGAGTATTTTGATTTTGGCATCACCAGCGGGGTGTATGTGGCCGCGATGGATGGCGTCCGGGTGTCCGCCCCGGCCCTGCCGGGCCAGCGCTATATCTGGCAGGCCACCGAGGACCTGGTCGCCGGAACCTGGTCGAACATAAGCGACGTGGTCACCGCGGTGGACCCCTCCATCTCAATGACGGATACAAACCACGCCGCGCCCTGGCGGCATTTCCGCACCACGGAGCTACAGTAGGTTTTTCAGAACCCCCCAGGTTTGCTGTACAAACATAACCCCTGGAGGGCGAGATTCCTATCGAGCCGGCCTGTACCCGTGCCCCGTCTATCCCCAAAGAACCCGCGGTGCCCCCGGGCTCTACAGAGTAGCCGCCCTCCAGGTTTGCTGTACAAACATGACCCCTATAGGCGAGATTCCTATCGAGCCGGCCTGTACCCGTGCCCCGTCTACCTCAAAGAACCCACGGTGCCCCCGGGCTCTACAGAGTAGCCGCCCTCCAGGTTTGCTGTACAAACATGACTCCTGGAGGCGAGATTCCTCTCGAGCCGGCCTGTACTCGTGCCCCGTCTATCCCAAAGAACCCGCGGTGCCCCCGGGCTCTACAGAGTAGCCGCCCTCCAGGTTTGCTGTACAAACATAACCCCTGGAGGGCGAGA
>RZZM01000202.1 GCA_009929845.1 Spartobacteria bacterium | reverse complement strand
ATATCACCGCGAATCACGCCGGTGGCCTTTATCGCGACCAGCCCGCTGGCTTCAAATGAAGCGCTCAAATCTCCGGCGACTTCGACATGACGAAATTGGCGATGATCTTTGAGTTTGAGGACCATGCCCGCTTCCAGATAAAAATCCTGGCAGGAGATAAAGGCTTCCGCGAACTGCCCGCCGGGCTTGAGGCGCAACTGATGCAACGCCTTGATGTGCCCCCCCTCAATGCGTCCGGCCATCACAATGTTGCCGGCGGTGATGTCGCCGGATTTCACCATTCCATTTTCCGTAATCTTTACCGTGCCCGCGGTTTTCACGGTCTCATGCCATTCACGATCAATGGTGTAATCAATGAAATCCAGCATGGCCTTGCATTTTGGACACATGGTGGTCTTTGCCCGCCCGGCCTGCTGAAAACTGAATCCGCAATCGTAACAGATGATCTCGTATTTGGTCGGCATCACCGTGCGCCCGGCATGACTGGCTACACGGGGCTTGCCCCCGGCGGGCGCGTCCGGTTTGGCGGCGTCTTTTGCCGCTTCCTTTTTCTTGCCCTTGCCGGATTTTTCGGCAGCACGCTGCGCGGCCCGCAGGGCCGTGTACCCTCCCACCATAGATGCGTCGCGACGTTCAACCACTAGACCATGTCCTTACAGCCCTGCCGGATACCGCCAGGGCTGTGAACTTCTTGTTAAACCGGATGTTATTTCTTGCCGAAGCCGCCCTTGTTCTCATTGGGCGGGGGCAGGTCAGGCACTTTATCGGGCGGGGGCGCTGAAGGTTTGTTTTCCGAAGCGGCGTTCACCGGCGCGCCGGTCGGATTGACCTCGGATTTACCCACAAAGGTAACGCCATCCTCCACCGCCAGCCGCTTGGCCTTGATGTCGCCCATCACCCGCGCGGTGGACTTCATTTCGATGCGGTCTTTGGCCGTCACATTGCCATTGATGGCGCCCGCGATGGAAATGGCGTTGACCACCAGGTTCCCTTTGATCTGCGCGCTCTTGCCGATAATCGCGTCTCCGCCGCATTCCAGGTCGCCCTGTAGTTTGCCGTCAATCTGAATGCCGCCGGGGGTTTTTACCGTCCCGGTGATTTCAACCTGCGAATCAATAATAGATTTTGCCGTAACTTCGTTATCCATGGGTCAACTCCTTTATGTGTTGTTCAATACAAACCTTCTAGATACCGGCAGAGAGTGCCAGAACACCGGGGGCTTCACAAGTGATAAGTTTGCGCGCAATTTTTTTTAGCAAAAAACGCCCCTGGAAGGCTAAAAAGTCAAATTTTTGGTTCTTTCGGATTTTTTTCGTTTTTTCCGCTGTTGAGCGTGCGACTGGGCATGTGGCTCGCCGCACAAGTTTCGCGCCGAAAAATGCCGAAAAAACAGTCAATTTCAGCGAAAAAAAGTGAAAATTTGACGAAAATGGGCCATTTTCGAGTAAAAAACGGTAAAAATGGCCATTTTTGGCCATTTTTGATGCATTTTTGAACCTCTTAGCGTCCGCTGATGTTTTTTACGGAGGCGCGTTTAATCAGGCGGCTGGGGAAGAAAAAGGACGTGGTGGAGGGTGGTTGATCGCCTGTGATGCAGCGAACGGCGGCGGCGGCCAGTTCTTCCAGCGGTTGCTTGATTGTGCTCAACCGGGGGGACAGGTAGGGGCTGATGGCCATGTTTTCGAGTCCTACGACCGAAAGGTCTTCGGGTATGTTAAGGTGAAGTTCATTGGCCAGGGCATCGAGGAGGGGCATGCCTGCGTTGTCGGTAAAGAGCAGGGCGGCCGTACACCCCGCCTCCTTGATACGGCTGGCAATCTCCAGGGGGGTGGCGGTATCGGTCGAGAGGATAGGCGTTCCTTCGGTGGGGCCGACGCGGGTGGCCAGGGTCGCGGAAAACCCGGTCTGTTTATGCTCCGGGCCCCATCCGGTGAGTTCATCCAATACCAGCGCGATGCGGGTGTGTCCGTTGTCGAGCAGGTATTCCGTGGCGGTGCGCACTTCCAGGTAGTGATCCGAGCAGACACAGAAACAGTGGTCCGCGCCACGGGTGAGCGTTTTGTTGATGAACACGGTCGGCACGTTGGGCAAGTCGTTCAGTGACGCCGCCTCCTTGTCGGTCAGTCCGATCTCAATGATGCCGTCCACGTGATGTTTGGTTGCCAATTCAACGGCGTCATAGGGAATGAAGTCGACCAGGTATCCGACCTTGGCGGCCTCAATCATAACGCGCATGGCCAGACGGGTTTTGTAATCACCGGCCGCCAGGTGGTCCAGGTGGCCGATGATGACCGCAATGACCTGTCGTTTCACAACCACACGGGGTTTGTAGCCCACCTCGCGCGCGGCGGCAAAGACCCGGTCGCGCATGCGGTTGCTCACATGCGGATAGTTGTTGAACACGCGGGATACCGTAACAATCGAAACCCCGGCCCGGTCCGCCACCTCATAAATGCTTACGTTGCTTTCGCCGTCGCTACTGTGCCTCTTCGTCATATTGTACACCTGTCATCATTCAATACCCGCGAGTCAAATTATTGCTCATGGCGTATTGATATATTGAATCAGACGCCAATGCAAGCGCTGAATCCGGGCAGGCCAAAGCGAAGACGCCATAAAAGCGAAACCTGCCAAAATAATTGATAAAATATATCAATTAACTGTTGACAGCTTCACCTTCCGGCGGTATATACCGGTAATCGTAAACATAACGGCCTATTGGGTTCATATGAGAAAACGAGGTATAACCATGAAGAATTGCGTCTACATCATTGGGGTTCTGTTCATCAGCGCGTTGTCGGTATCGGGCAATCTACTGAGTAATCCTGGATTTGAACAAGGATTATTGGACTGGAGCAGCAGCGGTTCGGCTGGTGTTGAGGTCTGGGCGGCCCGGTCCGGTGGTACCGGGGCGGTCTTTCAGAGCTGGAATGCCTCCCCGGGAGCCATCAGCCAGAATGTAAGTGTCAGTGAGACTGGTGAGTTTACATTTTGTGTCTGGGTCTGTCGGGAAAATTTTTATACCGTAGCGACCAACATCCTGTCCATTGAATGGCTGGACAACACCTATACCCCGCTGCAGGCTGCCACCATTCAGGATATAAGCAGTGTTCCCAATGACCGGTTCTGGCACCATGTATATGTTTCTGGAAGCTGCGTCAGTTCAGCACTGGCCTATGTCCGCGTTACGATGGCCGGCTCATGGAACGTTTCGAGTGAAACCCCCAAAGCCTACATGCTGGATGACGCGGAGCTTTACATCGGCTCCTACACGGGGGCCTCCCAATGGGGCATCAACCAGGGTTTTGAAGACGGTCCTTCATACGGTGGCTGGGCCGGTTCCGCATGGAACGGCGGTCCAACAAATACCGGGGGCGGAAGCCGCGACTCTTGGGCCGCGCGCAACGGCAATTTCGGCGCCGGGATTCACGGGGCCGATGATGTTGAATACTATGACATCTGCCAGCCCGTATATCCACAATCCACCGGGACCTATACCTTCTCGGTATGGATGGCCGGCGAAGATAATCTGCTGGGCACGAACTGCGAATTGCGCCTGGAATGGTATGATCATACCTATACCAATAAGGTTGCTGAAGACGCGGTGACCAATTTTGTTTTCCCGACCGACAACATATGGCGGGAATATTATATCACTGGCGCGTGTACCAACGAATCGCTTTTTGAGGTGCGTCCCATCATACGTTCACAATGGGACCCGAGTCCGTATCCGCAGACCAACGCGGCAAAGTTCGACGATGTGCGTTTTTCGAAGGGGATATACCATGCGTCCGCGCTGGATATGGATTGGACCTACCACTCCGGAATAGCGCACTGGCCGACCACGGAACCCGTGCCGGAAACCAATGTCGGAATGTTTTTACAGGCGGACTATGCCTCCACCAGCATGGTCGTTTATGTGCTGGCCGAAGAACCAACCCAATGCACCTACCCGCAACAGGAACAGAACAGTTGGGAAATGCGGCGGTCCTTTGAGCGTCCGGAGCAGCCCGGCACATGGATTACCGATTGGCACACCATGACCAGGCAGGGAATCATTGAAATCACGGTCGGAGCCTTTCATGACCTGCCGGCGGCGGGTGTCATTACCGCGGGATTATGGAAATGTAACCTCCCCATGGCCACCGCGATCAATGGCGTTCCTTACGATGAAGCCGTCAAAACATATTATGCGCCCTACACCAAGGCAACCAATGACAGCCTGGTAACGGGTGAGAACTATTTGTTGTTCAACGGGGAAGATACCAACAATCTGGGGCAACCCTTCGGCATCGATCCCGCCGGCAGGGATTACGCCTGTTATCCACTCTTTCCCCAACCGTTGGCTGCCTTTACAAATGGCGGGTTTGAAAGCCCCACCAATACAATCTACGATTTTGCGGATACCGGATGGCGGGTGACCGGCCCGGCAGGCCGCGAGGTATGGGCCGCCCGTTCGGGGCAGCGCGGGGCCTATTTCCCGACATGGTTCGGCAGTGGCCGCGAGGAATATTCCGTTTGCCAGGACGTCGCCGCCGGCGCGGGCACCAACACATTCAGCGTGTGGATGCGGCAAGAGCCCGGGGCCAATCCGGAACTGCTGGAACTGCGTATGGACTGGTACGACAGCCGCTATCGCTTACTGGACAGCGATATTCAAAATATGCTGGCACTCCCCAAGGATGGCGGATGGCATCCCGCCTATGTAACCGGGGCTTGTGACAGCAATGACATCGCTTTTGTTCGTTTATCGGTACGGGGGGTATTTGCGCCCAAAACAACCGATCCCTCCGCGCTGGCCATTGATGATGCCGACTATTACCCCGGCGAATACACTGGTATCCCGACCTTGACCAATGGCAGTTTCGAACAGGCCACCGGGACTGAAACCTGGCGGGGCTCCTGCTGGTACAGCATGCCCGAGCGTGCCAGCCAGGCGGACGGCGCTTCCCGCAAAGAATGGGCCTGGCGCTCCGGGCAATCCGGCGTAGCCCTCTACTGCTTCACAAATGATGTTGCCGGCGCGCCCACAAATTTTGAAATGACGATTGCGCAGGCCATTACCCCCGGAACCGGAACCTACACCTTTTCCATCTGGATGCTGCAGGAAGACCACGCCATACTGAGTAACGCCGCGTTGACCATTGAATGGCTGGACAGGAATTACCAGCCGGTCAAACCAACCGACACAAAAATTATAGCCACTCCGCTGACCAATTGGTGGACACGGCATGACCTAACCGCCACCTGTACCAACGAAGACCTGTTTGAAGTACGCCTGGGCATTTATACCGACTGGTCGACAGATTCCAATCCGGGACATACCAACCAACAGGTCATCAAAATTGATGATGCCCATTTTGTTCGGGGCACGAGCCCTTATATCGAGAACGGATTGGACTGGTTATATTACAACGCCGGTCCTCTTGATCCGGATGTAGAAGAAGTCCCCGGCACCAATGTCGGTGTATTTATACAGGTGGATTATCCTTCCACCACCACCGCCTTTTATGTGCTGGGTGATGACTACACCCAACCCACGGAAGAAGAGATGAGTGCCCGGATGGGATTCCGCACCACCTATTTTGATCCTGAAGACAGCCTGTTCATTGACGCCTATGAGCCCATGGCCCAACAGGGCTCCGTGATCATTTCTGACGGACTCCCCTTCCACGGACTGCCAGTGACAGGCGCCAAGGCGCTGTCCCTGTGGCAATACAATTTTACGCAACCCCTGGATAATACAGGGGTGCCATTAACCAATGAAATCATCGTGTATTACAGTCCCTATTTGGAGCGTGTATACAACGGTGTGGAAACCAACCGGATGTATCTGGCCATTGAAAATACCGATGCGCCATACACCAACAACTATCCCGTCAACCCCCAGTTGCTTGCGGATTGGCATTATAACCGGGATTATGCGTATACCAACCTGTACACGATCAATACCAATTTTCACGACGGCATTCCCAATGCCTGGTGGGCGCAGTATTGGCCGGTTGATCCCTTCACCAACCGCGCAAACGCTGACAATGACGGTGACGCGGTCGACAACTGGCAGGAATACATTGCCGATACCGTCCCCACCAATGCGGCATCCGTATTTGTCAGTGAGGTAACCAACGGAATCCCGGATGGCAGGACCACGATCCTGCTGGCCGGGCCTCCCACCTCCCCCAGCCGGTTGTACGACGTATGGTACAAGACAAATCTCATGGAAGAATCGCCATGGATTCGCTACGGGCTGGATGTGGTCGGGATCGATGAATTTACACCTGTAACCTTACAGGTGACCAATGATGCGGAACAGATCAATACCTTCCGAACAGGGGTACGCCTCCCCTGATGGGATGCAGGTTGCGGGTGTTTAGCCGTTTAGGTGGTAGGTTTCTTCGCTGATCGTAATCGCACTCTTTCACCCGCCAATCAGGCTGGAGGCTGCTCCGCAGGGATGGGCGAAGGGGAGGGTCATTGTCCTCAATGACCGGGTGAACCAGGACGTATTCTGTTGAATCTGAAAGCCGGCTGGATAATCCAGTCGCTGAGGACTCACCTTCATATAGAACGGCGTGCTAAGCAGCGGCCCTCCCGATTGGGTGTCCGATTTATTTTCCAGGCGCAAAAAAACCGGGAAGCGTAGGGGGACGACTTCCCGGTTCTCTGTTTGCTCCATTATGTGTGTGTATGTGATGGTGATATTCAGGAGCAGGGTGTTGTTGTTTTATCGGCTGCGCCGAAATATCCACAATCCCGTGAGGGCTAATACCATCAGTGTAAACGATGCCGGTTCAGGGATAACCTGCCCGGCGCCATTCATCGCAAAGACCGCGCCGGAGCCATCGCCGGAAGATGACCAGCGATAGGACGGGTCATTGTGAATGTCAATGGACGCGATTACCTTATCCGTATTATCTGGCATAATAAGGAATTCAAACATGGAAAAATGATTTAAATCATTAATTGTTCCATCCCCTACATTGACGTTGTCCATGTCACTGATAATGACATTCATGTTGGCGCGCAAATCGCCACCGGTATCGTACCAGTCATCGGCCTCCCACCATCCGTCAAACGTGGATGCGTCCGCATAGTTCAGTGTATACCCGAAACTGACATCCCCATTGACGCCACCCACCAGCAGTCCCAATTGGTCATACTTGAGATCGGGAATATCAATGTTGTACGAAACCGTCCCTGCCGCACCTGCCGCGTACAGCTCAATGGCGTTGTTTCCATCGTAACTCAACATCGAATAACTACCCAAGCCTGCTTGGGAACTGCTCAGCAAACGTGAAGAAGGCAACCCGTTGCCGGAACTGTAACCGTCTTCAAGATACGATTGGTTTGCTCCGGCATGACTGCCAAACGCATCCGCTCCGCCGCCCGACTCATAGACCAGGTCTTTGTTGACTGAGCCGCTGATGTTAAACTGTATCACATCCGCGAGCACACAATCAGCCATCAGGACACAAACCAGACTGCAAACTACTTTCTTCATCATGTCATACTCCTTTCAGAAGCTACTTGACCTACCAACTCCAACTGTAAGGCGCTGCACCTGCACCACCTTGCGCTCTTCGCCGTAAACATTACAATTTGATAAATATAAGCAAGTTGAAAATGCAAAAAAGTTGATTTTTTTTCACAGGTGTGCCTCCTGCAGCGACTGAAATGGCTTGTAAAATTGTTTAAACGGCATAGGATGCCGTCGCGTGCATAAGGTTTTTATCATGGTTATCATACAAGGAAGGCAACATGGTTGACGAAAAGAAAACCACAGGATCAATCTACGATGTGGCCCGGGCCTCCGGTGTTTCAATAGGCACGGTGTCGCGGGTGTTCAACAATAAGCCGGATGTGGCGGACTATACGCGGGTTACGGTTATGAAGGCTGCCAAGATGGTGAACTATTTGCCGCGCATAAGTACCCGGCGGTTAAATATCGGGCTGGTGGTCCAGGAAATTGAAAAGGCCGGTGAAGTGGGGTTTGTCAGTGATATTATTTCGACCCTTTCCAGGCATATGGCCTTATGCGGCGGGGTCCTTGACCTGGTTTCCATGCGTGATATCGATGCTGTATACCGCAACTTTATTCGCGGCTTGATTGCGGTTACCTTTGATATGGATTTTGATGTGCTGAAGGCCTTGAAAAATACACCCGTTGTGCTGATCAATAATATGATCGAAGGCGGAAACCTGCACCATGTCGCTTCCGATCATAAGCAGGGGGCCCGCATGGCCACGGCGTATCTGCTGGCGCATGGACATCGGGATATCGGGTTTCTCGAGGTGCTGGAAGGTAGCTGGGGATCGCTGGAGCGTCAGGCGGGATTCCGGGAGGCGTATGAACATGCCGACATGAAGGCGCCGCCGCATCTTATGGCGTTTTGCGGGACACATCCGGCAGAAGACGCGTTGAAGCGCATCCTGGATCAGAAACCGACAGCCCTGCTGGTGTGTGGTGAGGATTTGTCGCTGGAGATCAGCCGCATTTTAATCCATGAAATGAAGGTTAACATCCCCGAAGAACTTTCGCTGATTACCTATGAAAATCCGGGTGTTTCCGCGTTGTTAAGTCCCAGGCAGACAACGATTGCACAACCCTGGGATGAAATCGGAAAAGCGGCGGTGGACCGCATTATGGGCCTTGTGGATGG
>RZZM01000201.1 GCA_009929845.1 Spartobacteria bacterium | reverse complement strand
CTGGAGCTTTGAGCTGGAGCGGGCTCCAGCTCCAGCCTGTTAATAACTACGGGGTAACTATAGGCGAGATTCCTATCGAGCCGGCCTGTACCCGTGCCCACGCTGTACCAAAGAACCCGCGGTGCGAATCCCTGGTGTCACGTTAACTTCCACGAGGTAAGGAGTTCTGACTTTAATGTATTGACATATCAATATATTAAGATATATTGACACCATGAAAACAAAAAAACAGTCATGTACCGAGGGCTTTTCTCTCGCGATGCTCGAACGGGTGGCGTCGGTCCTGCGTATGCTGGCCCATCCGCACCGGTTAAAAATTGTCGAGTTCCTGAATGACAGGGAGCACGCCCCGGTGCATGATATTGCCAAATGGATTGCGCTGCCGCAGGCCGCGACATCCCAGCATCTGAATCATATGAAGAATGTGGGTTTGCTGGAAGCGCGGCGGCATGGTAAAGAGGTATGGTATTCCATCGCGGATTCGCGGTGCATCGGTATTCTGGAATGTATCAGGACAAAAGCCGAAGGAGGCAAGGGACAATGAGTAGCAGGAAACAAAGGAAGCACAGGGTCTTGATGATGAATGCGGCGGCGCTTCTTGCCCTGCTGGGGGTTTTCGCGACAGGCGTCGAGGCGGTTACGCTCGATGAGTGCATCCAGGCGGCGTTGCGGGAAAGTCCGGATGCCCTGGTGGCGCTTGAGCGTGTACAGGCGGCCGGGGCCATGATCCGGCAGGCGGAATCCGCCTTCTATCCGCGGCTGAACGTGGGCGCCAATTGGGCCCGTACCGATAATCCGCCGCAGGCGTTTATGATGAGTCTGAATCAACGCACCCTGAATATGGCCGACCCGGCCTTTAATCCCAATGAACCGGACGATACCGAGAATGTGCGCCTCACCGCCGGCGCACAATGGCGGTTGTTCGACGGGAAGCGGTTGTTGCAGCGGATGATGAGCCGCTACGGAAAAGACGCGGCGGAGGAGCAGTACCAGGCGGTCCGGAACGAACTGGTCTATCAGGTCATCCATGGCTATTATCGCGTGCTTCAGGCGCAGGACAATGTGCGGGTCCAGCAGGAGACGGTCGAGAGCCTCGATGAAAGCCTGCGCGTCGCGAACGAACGTTTCAATGCGGGTTCGGTAGTGAAAACCGATGTCCTGAACCTCGAGGTCAGCCTGGCGCAGGCGCGCGAGGACCTGATCCGGGCAAAAAACGGCGTGCGGCTTTCGGTCGCGGCATTGAATATGATTATCGGACGGGACCTGGTGGACGCGGAGGGCCTTCCGTCGTCCGCGCACCCGAAGGTGCAACCGCCGCCGGCCGAGGAACTGGACGGCGTGGATGGACGACCGGAATACAGGGCCGTCCAGCTTGCGGCGCAGATCAAGCGCAAGGCGTATGTCAAGGCCATGCGGGCTTACTACCCCGAGTTCAACGCGTTCGGGTCCTATGACTGGGACAGCGATACCTTCAGCGATTTCGAGGACAGTTACATGGTCGGCGTCATGGCGTCCTGGGATGTCTTTACCGGGTTCCAGCGTCCGGCGCACATCGCGCAGGCCAAGGCGGAGTGGCGCGGCGCGGCGGCGGAAGTGGACAAAGTCAGGAACCAACTCACCATGGACCTCAAGCAGGCCTACATCAAGGCGTCCGAGGCCTATGAACGGATGGGGGTCTCTGACAAGAGCCTGCAAAGCGCCGAAGAGGCCCTGCGGATCACGAGCGAGCAGTACCGGCAGGGCGCGGCGGACATCACGATCCTGTTGACGGCCCAGGTGGGACTGACGGCCACCCAGATGCGCAATGTGTCCGCCCATTATGATTACATTATCGCCAGCGCGAATATCCAGCGGGCCCGGGGGCAACTGGCGGGTTTGTATTGATAGCAAACAAGGAGTAGAGCTATGAGTAAAAAAATACGGATGAATCGGTTGAAGGTACGCGCCGTGCTGCGCCTGGTGATCGGTGTGGGCGGGTTGGGATTCCTGATCGCGTGGTCGGGTGGCTGTTTCAAAGAGAAACTTGAACCGGCCTGCCTTATCGTGGAAACGGGGATTCCGGTCCCGGAGGATGCCGAACTGTACGAAGTGGCCCGAATGGCCATCCAGCCGCGCATTGACGTGGTCGGTACGGTGGTTTCCGAGGAATTGATCCATTTGAGTTCGCGTGTGTCGGCCTACATCAGTGAGGTGCACGCCTCCGCCGGGGAGCGCGTTTCGGCCGGCCAGGTGCTGGTAGCCCTGGATGACCGTGAATTGCGTGAGCAATACGCGATGGCCCAGGCGCAGTTGCAGCAGGCCGAGGCCGAATACCAGCGTACCAAAAAACTCATGGAAGCCAACGCCGCGACCGATCAGGCCCTGACCGCCACCAAAAGCGCGTATGACGCCGCGTCGGCACGGGCCAACCAGATCGATGTGATGCTCAGTTATACCGTGATTAAATCCCCCATCGACGGCATCGTTACCGACCGCCGCGTTGAAGTAGGGGATCTGGCCAGTCCCGGACAGGTGCTCCTTTCGGTATATGATCCGTCCCGGATGCGTATCGAGGCGCCGGTGCCTATCCGACTCATCAATAAATTTGCCCTGGCGCAGGATGTGGATGTCCAGTTCGATCAGATCGAAGAGCAGGTGGGCGGGACCGTCACCGAGATTGTTGGCGAGGTGGATTCACTGAGCCGGACCCAACGCGTCAAGGTGCGTCTTAATGATGCCGCCGAGGTTATTCTGCCCGGGACCTTCGGCAGGGTGTGGGTTCCGGGGGATGCGGAAGAGGGCGTGTTGATTCCCCGTAGCGCGGTCTACAGTGTCGGGCAGTTACAGATGGTCGAACTGGTCCGTAACGGGCGCGTTGTCAAGCGCATGGTGCAGACCGGCGCTGTGTATAACGGCAAGGTGGAAATCCTTGCCGGGCTGCAACCGGGAGACACCATCCTGGTCCACCCGTCCAGAGGCTGAGGAGCACTATCATGAGCGAAAAAGATTCCATGATTTCCCGTTTGATTGCGACATTTCTGTCCGGCAACCTTTCCATCCTGCTGATCATCCTGGCCCTGACCGCGGGGGCGGTCGCGCTGCTGGTCACGCCCCGCGAGGAGGAACCGCAGATTGTAGTGCCCTTGGCGGACGTGATTGTCATGTATCCGGGCGGCAGCGCCGAGGAGGTGGAGAAACTCGTCGCCTCGCGCCTGGAGCGTATGCTCTACCAGATTGACGGCGTCGAATATGTCTATTCCATGTCCCGGCCGGGCATGGCGGTGGTCACCGTGCGCTTTTTTGTGGGCGAGGACCGTGAGGAGAGCCTGATCAAGCTCTACAATAAATTACACCAGAATGCGGACAAGGTCACGCCCGGCGTGACGGGCTGGGTGGTCAAGCCGATCGAGATTGATGATGTGCCGATTGTCAATGTGGCCTTGTACAGCGATAGGTACAGCGAGTACGACCTCTACCGCGTGGCGGAAGAAGTGGTCGGCAAGTTGCAGCACATCAGGGACAGCGCCAATATCACCATCCATGGCGGGCAGAAGCGCATGGTGCATGTGTACCTGGACGTTGAGCGGATGGCGGCCTACGGGCTTTCACCGGGCGAAATCATGCAGGCCATTCAACTATCCAACGCCCAGCTTGAAAGCGGATCGTTTGCCCAGAACAACGAACAGATACAAGTGGAAGCCGGGCCGTTCCTGGTCAATGCCCGTGACGTGGAAAGCCTCCTGATCAAGGTCTACGAGGACCGTCCGATCTACCTGCGGGATGTGGCCGATGTGGTGGATGGCCCCGAAGAAATCACCACGTATTCCCGGTTTACATTCGGACCTTCCGGCGACCCTCAGGCGGTGCGCGGCGGGCATCCGTCCCTGGCGGAAGGAGACGCCAGGGCCTCGTGCTCGCATCCCGCTGTGACGATTGCCGTCGCCAAGAAAAAAGGAAGCAACGCGGTGTGGGTAGCGAGGGAGATTGAGCGCGTGATGGATGCGTTGAAGGGCTCGCTGATCCCCGATGGCGTATCCTACCGGGTCACGCGCGACTACGGGGTGACCGCCAACGACAAGGTCAACAACCTGGTGGGCAGTCTGGGGCTGGCCATCATCTCCGTGATCGGCCTGATTGCCGTGACCATGAGCTGGCGCGAGGGCGTGGTTATCGCCATTGCCGTTCCCATCACCTACTCGATTACCCTTCTGTTTAATTACCTGTTCGGCTACACCATCAATCGCGTTACGCTCTTTGCGCTGATCCTGGCGCTGGGCTTGCTGGTAGACGACCCGATTGTGGGGGTCGATAACATTTCCCGCCACCTGGCCATGGGCGGGAAGCCACGGTTGCGGGCGGTCTCGGATGCCATGAACGAGGTGATCGGCCCCATCATCATGACGACGCTGGCTATTATTGTTTCATTTGTCCCCATGTCGTTCATCACCGGCATGATGGGGCCCTATATGCGTCCCATGGCCCTGAATGTTCCGCTGGCCGTGACCGCCTCGACGCTGGTGGCCCTGACCATCACCCCCTGGGTGGCCTCCAAACTGCTCAAGGGCCGCGACCCGGAAGACCATTCGACCTTTGATGTGACCACTACAGGCATTTACCGGCACTACAATCGGATCGTGCGGCCGTTGGTGACCTCGCGCACGAAAGCCGCGACGGTATTGATTGTTGTGGCCGTTCTTTTCGCGGGTTCCCTTCTGTTGGCCGCTACCGGCCTGGTCCCCTTGAAGATGCTCCCGTTCGACAACAAGGGCGAGTTCCAGATACTGATTGACATGCCTGAATCCACGACCCTGGAGACCACCGACCGCGTTGCGCGCGAGCTGGAGGACTACCTCCATACCATCCCGGAAGTGACCGATTTCACGACCTTTGTCGGAACCGCTTCGCCCATGGATTTCAACGGGCTGGTGCGCCACTACTACTTCCGTGAGGGCCCCCACCTGGCGGATATCCGGGTGAACCTGCTCCATCGTGACAACCGGGTCATGGACAGTCATTCGCTGATACTTCGCATCCGCAACGACATAAAAAAAATTGCGGATGCCAACCAGGCCAACATCAAGCTGATTGAGGTGCCGCCTGGACCGCCCGTCCTCTCGACGGTGGTGGCCGAGGTGTACGGACAACCCTATCACCATTACGCCGATTTGGTGGAGGCCGCCAGGGTGGTGGAAGCGCGGATGCGGGAGGAGCCGGGTGTTGTCGATATCGATACCACGGTGGAGAACGTCCAGCGTAAGGCGGTTTTCACGGTGGATCGTGAAAAGGCGGGATTGAGCGGCATTTCCACCGAGGATATTGTCCAGACCCTACGGGTTGCCCTGGCCGGCATGCCTGCGGGCGTGGTCCATATGCCCGCCGAACACAACGAGCTGGCTATTCAGCTCCGGTTGCCGCGTGAGGCGCGTTCGAATATCGCCCAGCTTGAAAAAATCGGTGTGAAGGGGCGGACGGGCCAGACGGTGCAGATCGGTGAGCTCGGTTCGTTTTCAAATACTGTTTACGAACAGACCATCCAGCACAAAAACCAGGAACGGGTGGTGTATGTGACCGCGGAAATGGCCGGGAAAGGCCCGGCCTATGCCGTGCTGAACCTTCAGAAATATTTTGCGGACCATCCGCTTCCGGAGGGGATCATCCTCAACTGGCGCGGGGAAGGAGAATGGAAAATCACCGTGGATGTTTTCCGTGATCTCGGTATTGCCTTTTCCGTGGCCCTGCTGGCCATTTACGTGCTGCTGGTCTACGAAACAAAGTCCTATGTGCTGCCGGGAATCATCATGCTGTCCATCCCGTTGACCCTTATCGGTATCATGCCCGGCTTCTGGATACTTAACCTGGTGGCCAATCATAATGTGGGCGGCTTTGAAACGCCCATCTTCTTTACCGCCACGGCCATGATCGGCATGATCGCCCTGGGAGGGATCGTGGTCCGCAACGGCATCATCCTGATCGACTTCATCAAGACGACCATGCAGGAGGGCTTGTCCCTTACCGAGGCGATCATTCAGGCCGGCGCGGTTCGTTTCCGGCCCATTTTCCTGACCGCGGGCACCACGCTCCTGGGCGCCTGGCCGATAACGCTCGACCCCATATTCAGCGGGTTGGCCTGGGCGCTGATCTTCGGCCTGCTAATGTCCACCGCCTTCACCCTGGTCGTTATTCCGGTGGTCTATTTCCTCGTGTACGAAAAGAAAGGATAGAACCATGAACATAATCAAACGATGGCAAATGATGTCGCCCATATGGCGCGCGCTGCTCGGCGCGGCGGGCGGGGCCCTCTTTGGCCTGGCGGTATACTGGTTTGTCGGTTGCCGGACCGGCACCTGCCCCCTGACGGGGAATCCATACATTTCTATGGTGATTTGGGCCAGCATGGGCGCCTTGTTTGCCGCAAAACCATAGTGAAGGAGAGAACCAATGACCGTAGAAAATGCGATTCGGATAATGGCGGGCGCCATGGTGCTCGTGAGCCTGGCGTTGGGCCTCTGGGTCAATACCTGGTGGTTCGCGCTTGCGGCGTTTGTCGGGATCAACCTGATTCAATCGGCGTTTACCGGCTTCTGTCCCGCGGAAATGATTTTCCGCAAACTGGGCCTGCCGGACAGAAAATAAGGCTTTCGATGGTTTTCGCTCTGGTGGTGAAACGCCCATTCCGGTAGTATGTATAAAAAGCATAAAGGAGAATACACATGAGTGGTAATTTGAAAGAATTGACGGATGCGACGTTTGATGATGCCGTGAAGAGCGGTGTGGTGCTGGTGGATTTCTGGGCGCCCTGGTGCGGACCGTGTAAGGCGCAGACCCCGATCCTCGAAGAGGTGGCCGCGTCGATCGGCGACAAGGCGGTCATTGCCAAGGTCAACGTGGATGAATGCCAGCGCGTGGCAGCCAAATTCGGTATTCGCAGCATCCCGACGCTGTTGCTTTTCAAGGATGGTGTGGTCGCTCAGCAAATGGTCGGCTTGCACCAGGCGGCGCAATTAGTGGAAGTGATCGAAAGCGCCAGTTAATTGGGCGCTGTGTGTAATGCCATGAAAATACAGCAGGATCATGTGGTCGCGGTGCTGGGCGCCAGCGCCAATCCACAGCGCTATTCCAACCAGGCGGTAAAAATGCTGCTGGCCTACGGGTATACGGTGATCCCGGTACACCCGGCGTTGAAGGAGCTTTATGACCTTCCGGTGGCGCCGTCGTTGCGCGCCATCGACCGGCCGGTGCATACGCTGACGCTGTACCTTTCGCCGGAACGGAGCCTCCAGTTGGTCGACGATATCATCGCGCTGCGTCCGCAACGCGTAATCCTCAATCCGGGAACCGAGGACCCGGACTTGCAGGACCGCCTGGCGCGCGCCAGTATCCCGTATGAAACCGCCTGTACCCTGGTGCTGTTACGGACCGGGCAGTTCCTTCCGGACGTCCATGATGACGTCGATGGTCTCTTTGGCCGGCGGTGAGATGACCACGGCCTGTTCGATGTCCCTGTACCCGCGCTGTTTGAGCCGGACTTCGTAACGCCCCTCCGGGATGTGGATGTCCAGCGGGGTGACGCCGACATGCTTGCCGTCGATATAAATCCGGGCATTGTCGGGATAGGAGCGCACCTGCAGTTCTCCCATGTCCGCGCCGACGGCTTCTCTTCCGCTGGCCAGGATCATGGAGGGAACGCTCTTGGGCGGTGGGCTGGTCGGTGTCGGCATTTTGCTGAGTTCCAGGGTGATATAGACGTCCTGTGGCCAGTCTTTTGTGCCATCCCAGGTGTAGCCGGGATGCTTGAGGCTGACAACCGACTGCGCGTATTCCTGCGGATAATAACCCGGTTTGGTGATGTCGCAGGTGAACAGGATATCGTACGTATTGTCCGCGTTAAGGATGGCCTCGCAGCAGTTTTCCGCGGAGGTTACGTGCAGGGTGCGCCAGGACCGTTGCCAGAAAACCCGGTCCCAGTCCAGTCCAATGGCCATGACCATCGGCGTAATGCCGATTTCTTTCGGTTCGTCCGCTTCCTCCTTCGCGACCGAATACAGGGTGGCCCCCGGGGGCGTGCTGTTGATGTGCAGATAGATGGTGTAATCAAACCGGATGGATGAATCGAATGCTTGGCCTGTCGCGGCATAAAGCAGTCCCGTGAGCAGTGCAAGCAATGTCCGGCATTTACGCATGATGATCATTCTCCATTAGATGTCTGAAAGGATGGCGCCCGTGTTCGCGCTGGTGGCCATCTTGGCATAACGGGCCAGCCATCCGCTGGTGAAGCGCGGCGCCGGGGGGGTCCAGCTCTTGCGGCGTTCCGCCAGTTCTTCGTCGGAAACCTCCACATTCATGGTTCGTCCAAGGATGTCGATGTCAATGATATCGCCATCACGAAGCAACCCGATTGGCCCGCCTTCGGCGGCCTCCGGC
Organism: Spartobacteria bacterium; assembly: GCA_009929845.1. Lineage (GTDB taxonomy): Bacteria > Verrucomicrobiota > Kiritimatiellia > RZYC01 > RZYC01 > RZZM01. Next base: position 266 of record RZZM01000201.1, on the reverse strand, counting down.
GAAACATGCCCGATACATGCGCCGCGTGTCCCGCCGCTGAAACGCCCGTCAGTAATCAGGGCCACCTTGTCGCCCAGGTCGCGCCCCATGATATAGCTGGTGGGGGAGAGCATTTCCTGCATGCCCGGTCCGCCTTTGGGACCTTCATAACGGATGACCACCACGTCGCCCGCCTTCACGCGTCCGGCCAAAATCCCTTCACAGGCCTCTTCCTGGCTTTCAAAGATAACCGCCGGTCCCCGGTGCTTGAGCATTTTGGGGTCTAC
>RZZM01000200.1 GCA_009929845.1 Spartobacteria bacterium | reverse complement strand
AGTCCGCTCATGCCGAGGACCTCGGCGCGGTGTTCGCGCACGGCGGCAATCATCTGCTCGACCGATATCTTGGTGCCGATATTGGCCACTGAAAATCCATTGTTGCTCAGGATGATATCGACCAGGTTCTTGCCGATGTCATGCACATCGCCGCTGACCGTGGCCAGCACCATGGTCCCTTTTCCCGCGGCGTTTTCATCCTTCTTCATGTGAGGTTTGATCAGGTCGACGGCTTTCTTCATCACTTCGGCGGACTTCAAAACAAAGGGCAGTTGCAGAATGCCGTCGTTGAAGAGACGGCCTACTTCCTTCATGGCGGGGACCAGCAGGTCGTTGAGGATGCTTTCCGCGGAATGGGTTTCAAGCAGGGGGGGGACGATCTCCGGCAGCGCGGGGCTTTTACCCTTGATCACCGCCTGGGTAAGGGCGTCCTCGGGGGACAGGGCCTCTTTGGTTTCTGTCAACTGTTCGAGGGATACATCCTGGAAGAAATGGATGTACTGTTCGAGGGGGTCGCCCGTTGAGGTATCATTGTATAGCAGCGCCATGGCGACCTTGACGGCGTCTTCCGGTATCTGGTTCATCGGCACGATGGTGGCCACGTTGATGATGGCCGCGTCCAGGCCGGCCTTGATCGCGCGATCAAGAAACAGCGCATTAAGCACCTTGCGGCTGGCGGGGGTGAGCCCGAACGAGATGTTGGAGAGGCCCAGAATGGTGCGGACGCCCGGCAGCTCCCGCTTGATCCGCGTGATGGCGTCGAGGGTTTCAACCGCCGCGGTCCGCAGGGTGTCGTCGCCGCTGGCAATGGTAAAGGTCAGAGTATCGATAAACAGGTCGGCCCGTTGCAGCCCGTGTTCCTCGCAGAAGGCCACCAGCCGTTTGGCGATGGTCACCTTTTGTTCGGTGGTCTTGGCCATGCCCTCTTCATCAATGGTCAGGCACACCAGGCCGGCCCCGTAGAGGCGGGCCAACTCCACGATTTTCGCAGCGCGTTCCTCGCCAGCCTCGAGGTTGACCGAATTGATCAGCATCCGTCCGCCGTAGCGCTTCAGGGCCGTCTCCATGACCTCGGGCTGGGTGGTGTCGATCATCATGGGCAGCCGGCATTCCTGGGCGGCCCGGCCCATCAGGATTTCGACATCGCGGACCTCGTCGCGTCCGGCATAGGCGCAATTCAGGTCGAGGATATGCGCCCCGTTTTCTTCCTGGTCCGAAAGAATCGAAAAAGCGGTCTCATGGTCATCCGCCAGGAGCGTTTCGCGGAATTTTTTCGAGCCGGTGGCGTTGGCGCGTTCCCCGATATAGAGCGGGGCCGGTTCCTGGGTCAGGTCCATCGGGGCGAAAACACTGGAGGCCTGTTCGGGCGGGGTGATGGAACGGGCCGGGGCGACAAAGCCATCCACCTGGCGCCGCAGCGACTGAATGTGCGCCGGAGTGGTGCCGCAGCATCCGCCCGCCACGTTCATGCCGATTTCCCGGACCATGGTCCCGAGGACCCGGCCGAACTCTTCGGCGTGCAGGGGGTACTCGACGCCGCCCTCTCCCATGATCGGCATCCCGGCGTTGGGCATGGCGGCGATGTGACGCGGCCAGTTTTCGGCGAGGTAATCCAAATGAATGCGCATGGCCTCGGGACCGGTGGCGCAGTTGAGGCCGAGGATATCCACCGGGTAGGGGAGCAGGGTCGCCACAATGGCGCCGATGTTTGAACCGATAAGCAGGGTGCCGGTTTGCTCGACGGTCACCGAGACGTACACCGGAATGCCGCTGCGCGGGCCGGCGACTTTATCAAAGGCAATGAGCGCGGTTTTTATCTGGAGCAGATCCTGGCAGGTCTCGATGATGATCCCGTCGGCCCCGCCTTCAAGCAGTCCGGAAACCTGGACCTGCAGCGCGTCGCACAGGGCATCAAACGATATCTGCCCAAGGGTGGGCAGTTTGGTGCCGGGGCCGATGGAGCCGAAAACGAAACGTGGCTGGGTGGGGGCGCCGCATGCGTCCGCGGCTTCGCGCGCGATGCGCGCGGCGGCCTTGTTGATCTCGAAGGCCTTTTCAGAAATCCCGTATTCCCCGAGTGTCACGGGCGAGGCGCCGAAGGTGTTGGTTTCGACGGCGTCGGACCCGGCGTTGAAATAGGCCATGTGAATCGACCGGATGACATCCGGCGCCGTAAGGTTCAACCACTCGTTACAGCCGGACCTGTCGCCCCAGGCTGTATCCGGAATCTGCGCGTTCTGTATCTGTGTGCCCATGGCGCCGTCCATCAGAAAGACGCCCTTCTTTATCTGTTCGATGACCTTGTTCATATATTCCTTCTCTCAAAATTCCGCTCTCCCCATACCGCTTATTATGAAAAACTGCCAGAAAAATAATTGCATTGCGCGGGGCCGCCATCTGGTGTATGGGAACGGATATGAAACGGTTTGAGCCAAACATGGATACGACGGGTCGCGCGCGCGGCGGGGCATCGAGGGGTGTGCCTTATGGGTAAGCCGCGGATATTGCTGGTGGATGACGAACCGCATATCGCGGATGTCGTGGTGTACATGCTCGAAGAACACGGGTTCGCGGTGGAAACCGCGCAGACGGGCCGTCAGGGCCTGGAACGGTTCAGGAGCCGCCGGCCGGACCTGGTGATCCTGGATTTGAATCTTCCGGAGATTTCAGGGTTTGATGTCTTTCGCGAGATGAAGCAGTTGGCGCCCGCCATTCCGGTGATCATGCTGACCTGCCGTAGCGATGAAGTGGACCGTGTCCTGGGACTGGAGCTGGGGGCGGATGATTATGTGACCAAACCGTTCAGCGCACGGGAACTGACGGCCCGTGTCAAGACCGTGCTGCGCCGCGCGCAACATGGCGCGGACCCGGCCGCGACGGTGATCCGGTATGGCCCGCTAACCCTGTATCCGGCTGACCACCGGCTCGAATATTTCGATACTCCGGTGGTCATGACCCGGGCCGAGTTTGAACTGATCCGCGCGCTGGTCAGTCATCCCGCGCGCGTCTTCGAACGCGATGCGCTGATCAGTCGCATCTATGAGCCCAACCACCCCGTCACCGACCGGACCATTGACGCCTATGTGAAGCGCATCCGGCAGAAGTTGCAGAAAATTAATCGGCAGGTGGACCCGATCACCACCGTGTACGGCCTGGGGTATAAGCTCAACGACCGGCTCGACGCTATGCCGGGGGAGGAGAGCGCTGCGCCATGAGCATCCGCTGGAAAATCATGCTGCTGTGCCTGTGCGTCGTCTTTGTGCCGATCTATTTCCTGAATTATTACGCCATTCACTTTTTTGACCGCTTCACCCGCACGGCCCTGGAAGAGCAGATGATCGATTATGCCTATATGGTCGGCGAGGAACTGCGGCCACTGCTGGACGCGCCGGACGACGCGGAGGCATGGGCCGACTTTGCGTCGCGCCTGATAGACTACCAGCGCGAACTGCAAACCCGGTTGCGCGTCATCGATAGGGCCGGTGTGGTGTCACACGATTCGCATCCGGAATCTTCGGTCGGGGAGGACATGAGCGAACGTTATGAGGTCAGTCAGGCCCTGGGCGGCCGGTACGGCGCGCAGTGCCGGCTGACGGACGATGGACGTTTCATGTACTATTACATTGCGCTGCCGATTCTTCAGGAGGGACATCCAGTAGCGGTAGTGATGGCCTCGCGTCATACCGGCTCGATCATGGTGGCCATCAAAAGCATGATCATGTCGCATCGCATCGCCATGTATATCTCGCTCCTGCTTTCGCTGGGGATCGCCTTGCTGGTGGCCAGCACGATGACGCGCCGGTTGCGGCGGTTGACCCGCGCCGCGAGCGCCTACGCGCGCGGCGACCAGGTGTTGGATGCCGATGTCCGGGGGCGTGACGAGATCGGCGAACTGGGGCGCGCCTTTTCGCGGATGGCCGATGAAATCCAGCGCAAGAGCAACGGGGCCAAAGAGCTGCTGGCCACCACGGTACATGAACTCAAGACCCCGCTCACCGCCATCAAGGGCGCCGTGGAGGTGCTGGGGGAAGGGGCGGCGGACAAGCCGGAGGCGCGACGAAAATTTTTGTCGAATATCGACATTGAATGCGAACGGATGATTCGCATGGTCAATGAACTGCGCACGCTGTACCAGTTGGATACGGAGGAACTGCGCGGCCAAAAGGCCGAGGTGCAGTACCTGGCCTTTTTGCGGGACGTGCTGGAGCGCATCGAGCCCACGTTCGGCCAGGACCGCGCGCGCCTGGTGACCGACTTTCCAGCCAAAGACTTTCCGGTGAAGGTTGCGCCCTACCGCATCGAACAGGTCCTCACCAACCTGCTTGATAACGCCTTTCGGTATACCCCGCCGGAGGGACAGGTAACCCTTACGGTTGCCCGCGAAGAAGGGGTGGTGACAACCGGAGTGCTGGATACCGGCCCCGGGGTGCCCCGTGACCTGCAGCCCCGTGTTTTCGAGCATTTTTTCACCACCGAAGCGCGAAACCGGCAACAGGAATACGGCAGCGGTCTGGGGCTGGCGGTCGCATTGAGCATTATCACGAACCATGGCGGACGCATCTGGGTGGAAAGCGCCCCTGAAAAAGGCGCGGCTTTTTATTTCCAATTGCCGATGAATTGATTACAACAGTGTTACGAAATTTAAGGAATATGAAATGCGACGTGTCATCATACTGCTGGTTGTCGGTGTGCTGGTTCTTGGCGGTCTACTGATCGGATGCGGCAAAGAACCGGGACAACGTGAATACGAACGTGGAGTTCGTGCGCTTGAACGGGGAAACTCCGTGCGGGCCCGCGCGCTTTTTGAAGGCTCCATCAACAAGCGTCCGGGCAGTTCTGAAAATGCGCGGACTTATAATTACCTGGGCATCGCCTGCTGGCGGCTTGGGCAATTGGCCGAAGCGGTTGAGGCCTTCGAGGAGAGCCGCCGGGCCAATCCGGATTTTATGGCCCCCCTCTACAACCTGGGGGTGCTGCATTACCAGATGGGGGATGTCTACCAGGCCTCGGCCCTGCTTGAAGAGACCTCCCTGATGGACGGTCGCGATCCCCGCCCGTTGGAGTACCTGGCCTATATCCACCGCAACAACCAGGATTGGATCCAGGCCCGAAGCGCTTTGTACGAGGCCCTCGGATGGCGCCCGCAGTCCGCGCGCATCCTTACAACGATCGCGCTGGTGGAACTCGAGACCGAAGGCCCCGAAGCCGCCTTGCTGCACCTCTCGCGAGCCCTGGAGCAGGATCCGCAATACGCCCCCGCGCTCTATAATCTCGGCGTCATTTACCGGGACCGCATCAACGACCCCGATCAGGCCGCCGGGTATTTCGAGCAGTTCCTGGCCGTGGCCCCCGATTCCGAATACGCGCAGGATGCCAAAAATTTCATGGCCGTGTATCGGCCGCTTCCGCGCGAGACCATTCCGGCGGAAGTCGTCGAGGTCATTGAGTCGTCGCCGACCCTTGAGCCGACACCCCGGGCCACGCCCCGCCAGACGCCGGTACAGGTTGTCGAGGCGACCCCGGTCCGCACCCCCGCGCCCACGCCTACGCCCACCCCCACGCCCGTTCAGGCGGCTGCGACCAGGGAGCCCACGCCCGTTCAGGTGGCTGCGACCAGGGAGCCCACGCCCGCCATGCTCATCGCGCAGGCGCAGCAGACCCTCGAGCGGGGCGACTCGCAAAACGCCCTCAATCTCGTGTTGCAGGCCGCGGACATCTACCGCCGGGAAGGCCAGCGCAGGGAGCAGGGGCAGGTCCTCAAGCAGGCCTCCGAGATATGTTTTGACCAGGCCCGCGCGCATTATGCCTATGGACAGTTTTTGGCGGATGAAGACCGGCCGAAAGAGGCCCTGGTCGCCTTCAAGCAGGCCGCCACCTTGAGCCCGGACTGGTCCGCCGCGCATGAGGCCCTCGCCGAAAACGCGGTCAAGGCCGGGGAATACGACGCCGCGCTGATTGCCTACCGCCGGGCCATCGAGTTGGACGAGCAGAATCCCGATTTGCTCTGGAACCTGGCGTGGCTCTACGAGGAAAAACTGGATTTCCCCGAGCGCGCCGAGCAGACCTACTACACCTTTACCATGCGCTTCCCCGGCGACCCGCGCGTGCTCAAGGCCCGCGGGAAAATCAGGATACAGCCCCCGAAGCCGACCCCCACGCCCGTGCCGGAGGTTGTGGGGCAGCCCCCGTCCGACGAGGTGGCCGCCCAGGACATCCCGGCCCGGCAACTGCGTATCGCCCCGCCCATGCGCAAAAACACCAGGGACGCCGCGCGGGCCTACAATCGGGGCACCGGCTACCAGGCGCGCGAGGACTGGGACCAGGCCATCTATTATTACAAACAGGCTGTCGAGCACGACAACACCTTTGCGCAGGCCTACTACAACCTTGGCACGGCCTACCGGATGCGCGGCAACCTCGAGTTGGCCAAGGACGCCTGCCTGCGCGCGGTGCGACTCGAACCGGATATGGTCAACGCCCGCTATAATCTCGCCCTTATCTACTGGGAACTCAAGCAATACAACGAAGCTGAAGAGCACGCGCGCAAGGTTGTGGAACTCCAGCCGGACCACCCCTACGCGCATTACCTGCTCGGGTATATCTATTCCCGCAATCCCGCCTCCCGGGACCGGGCCAAACACCACTTCCAGATGTTTATTACCCTGGCGCCCACGGACCCCGGCGCCGCTTCCGTGCGCGAATGGTTGCGCAATCACTGAGGAGCCCTGTTATGTGCCCGGACTATGGTGTTGATGTCTTGTTCTCGATCCTGCCGGTGGTCGGTATGGTCATTATGCTGGGCGTGTTGCTGTGGGCGGCGCACTGGCTGCTTATCAAACGGCATCCGGATATCACCAGTGAACGCAAGTTTCCGCGGCAGATTATCATGCTGGGGTTGTCGCTGCTCGCCTTCGTGGTATTTATCCTCGCGCTGCCGATAAGCGAGGGCTTCCGGGACCGGCTGCTGGGACTGATCGGCCTCCTGATTTCCGGTATTATCGCTTTTTCCTCCACCACGATCATCGCCAATGCCGCGGCCGGGATATTGCTGCGCATTACCAAGCCGTTCCGGACGGGCGACTTTGTGCGCGTGGGGGAATACTTCGGGCGGGTCTCCGCGCGCGGGCTCTTTGATACAGAAATCCAAACCGAGACCCGCGAACTGATCGCCCTGCCCAACACCTACCTGATTACCCATCCGGTCACGGCCGTGCTTAATACAGGAACCGTCATTTCGACCACCCTGTCCCTGGGATTTGATATCCACCATACAGTGATCGAGCGATTGCTCATGGATGCCGCGGGCAAGAGCGGCCTGGAGGACCCGTTTGTCCACATTCTTGAGATCGGGAATTACGCCGTTACCTACCGGATCGCCGGGTTGTTGGTTGACGCCAAAAACCTGATCAGCGCTCGATCGAACCTGTGCCGGTGCGTGCTGGATACGCTGCACGAAGCCGGGGTCGAAATCATGTCCCCAACCTACATGAACCAGCGCCGGTTGGATGATAAGGCGAAGGTCATTCCCCCGCCCGGCGAAAAGGTGGCGCAAACATCGCCTGATGATACGGCGGCGGCTGAACTGATTGCCTTCGACAAGGCCGAGCGCGCCGAAAAAATCGAAAATGAGAAGCAGCAGCTCCTGAAAGATATCCAGGAAAATGAAACCCGGTTGAAGGAGGCCCAGGGCGTGGGCAAAGAGCGCCTGAAGGCGACGCTCAACGGCTGCCGCGAACGCCTGAAGGCCATCGAACAGATGGAAGACCAGGCCAAGGATACGTGAAAGCGCATGGGTGGCTTCTCTTTAAACCATTTCCTGAAAATAGACACGTCCATTCGCCAAAAAAGCCCCTGGAGCATTCTAATCGCAGTTATCGTACAACCCCGAATGGGGTTTCACTATAACCGCGGCGTTTATGTCCACCCGCAAACACCACCAGGAAGGAAGGTGTCAATTCAACTTCCACGAGGTAAGGAGTTCTGAAGTTCTCAAAGCCTTGTGTCCGCAGTTGACAAACCCGCCGGGAGGGTCATTGTCCTCAATGACCAGCGTACGCAGGGCGCGGCGCAAGGCATTCTCGCCCGCCGTCCAGTCGCTGAGGACCCGCCTTCATATATTACGGCGGGACAAGCAGCGACCCTCCCGCGAATATGGCCGATTTCGGTGGAAAATGCCAAAAAATTGCCGAAAAAGGTCTTTTTGGGGTATTGAAAGCCATTTTTCAGCCATTTTCCCGCTCATAAAGGCCGTTTGGTATGTTTTAATCCGCGTTCATCTGCGTTCATCCGTGGCTAACAAAATGGGTTGTTGAAAGATACCGAAAAACGGCAAAAAAACTCGAAAATGTCTGTAAAAGCCGGAAATTGAGCGATGAAGAGCGTCCTGCTGCGTTAGAACTATGCAGGACACGCAAAAATGAAAAAAATGCCATAAAAAAAAGCATGCTTAAACAGCCAAAATGCTGGATGAAGGGGTGTCGAAGCGCCCAGACGGCGTTTATGAAGCCCAAAGAGGCCGAAATGGCCCCAGCCTAGCCATTTGTGACCGCACAAATATGATTGATTCAATCGGCATAACCCGTCAGACTTTTGACAATATGAACAGGTTGAATTCAACATATCAGGATTTTTCATACGTTGACTTTGAAGTTGGCTATGAATTTGATCAAGCCGGCCGCTCATTGGGGT
>RZZM01000630.1 GCA_009929845.1 Spartobacteria bacterium | reverse complement strand
CCTGGTCGGCTTTGATGAGCACTGGGACCGCCTGTATGCCTCCCCTACCATGGATATGCGCGAAATGGACGATTGCTACGAAGTTGTCGTTTCCCTGCCTGGTATCAGTGAATCGGATATCGAGGTTACGCTTGAGGGCCGAATTCTAACTATTGTCGGAAAGGTCCGGACCTCACAGGAAGGACAGAGCAGTTATCGCCAATTTACGTCCCGCATCCAACTGCCCGGCCCAGTGGACGGTCAACAGATTGCAAAGACGACCCTTGCCAACGGTATGCTGCGCATCTCGATCCCGAAGGTAAAAGAAGTCACCTGAGGGGTCAGTCCCAGTATTTAAGTATTCCCAATGAAATCAAGGTTTATGAGTGCGATTAATCTCTGATGTTACTCTGTAGCCACGCGGTAAAAAAGGAATGTCGATCCAGGGACATTCGTATCGGTATACGTGTTGGAAGGCGGCGTCGGGGCCATATTGCTTTGCAGGCAGGTAACGCCGGATCCGGTCAGGTTGGTCCCGCGATACAGGGCATAGGTCCGATTCGAAATAGAAGGCCAGGTAATGTTGATAAGGCCGGCGGCCGGGCCGACCGATTCAAAGGCGAAAAAGGACAGGGGATTGGTGGGATTGGTTCCGGCGCGCCATTCTTCCCAGTTGGTGAAGGCATCCCCATCCGTGTCCACCCCCGCCGTGGCCCCGGTGGCCGACCCAAAATAGAGCTCTTCCCAGTCATCCGGAATGCCGTCATCATCCATATCATCGTCCGGCTTCAGCACCGTGACGGATACCAGCGGTCCCGCCTCCTGAAGCCCTGAGCCGTCAGCCGCCGCCAGGGAATAGTAATAGACCCCGTCGGCAAGGTTACTGACCACATAACTCGACGCAGCGGAAGAGATGTTGGAATCAATGACCGTCCATGTGAGCATTTCCACATGGCTGCACGAAATGTTATCCACATAAACACCATACGTCCCTATCCAATACCCTCCCGTCGCATACCGGAAACGAATCTGACATACCTGTCCCGCGTACCCGCCCAGGGAAAAGCTCCCTTCCCACCAACCGTTTGACCATCCCTGAGAATAGTCAGTCTCATGCAGCAACACATCCCAGGTCATACCGTCATCATCCGACACCTCGACATAAAAGTGGTCCGTATTAAGCTGCGCTTTGTAATCAAAACGCAATACCGTATCCGCCGCAGGGATAAAGGGGCCCGACATCATCGCCCCGGGGCTGGATGCGTAGGCATTTTGTTTGAAGTAACATGCCCCGGGATAACCACCCGAGGCCAGGTTGGTCCAGGGCGCGCCCAACTTTACCCAGGCGTCATATGACTGTCCGGTGTCCAGCATGTTGGTCGGAGTAAACACCCCTTGCGCCAACTGGTAATGGTCCAGTTCCGCCAGGCGGCAAGGAGGAAAAACCCACTCGTTGGTCAGTATTCCCGATGTGTTGGTCGCCTCGCCGAATGCGCTCAAAATCGGCAGGAAGGCCGGCTTCGGACCAAATATCCCCCTGTATAGACTTTTGCTATTGATATCGGAGGGCATATACCACCCGTCATTGATGCCTCCCCACCCGTAATTGATGTGGAAGAAATTGGTCTGGGCATCGGAAGACAGCCCGTCGGCAAGAATGGCGTGCCCCGGAATGCTTACCACCACCGGATCACCCGCGCTTATCGAGTCTCTCATCATCTGGTCGAATGCCGCCGGATTATTTGATCGGTTCATATAGGCATGCTGTTCATAAAAAAAGTAGGTGCTCAGGGCACTGCCCAGATCATCA
>RZZM01000629.1 GCA_009929845.1 Spartobacteria bacterium | reverse complement strand
TCCACGGAACCCCGGGCCCGTTCCGCGATATCCGCGGGCACCTCGACCACATGCTGCATCTTTTTCAATGCGTCACGTGTGTTTTCCATGGTCACTTTGTTCATATACGGACACCGCAGGTGCGCCCACGAGATAAAGACCTTATCCGGGTGCTCGGCGCGCAGAATATCAATCATGCAGCACTCCGTCAGCACAAGCACATACTTCGCGGAAGAGGCGGCGACCTTCTTCATCATGGCCGTGGTGCCGCCCGCGAAATCAACCTGGTCGATGATGGCCGGCGGACATTCCGGATGGGCCAGCACGAAGATGTCCGGGTATTGTTCGCGCGCGTGCCGGATATCCTCGACGGTAAAGCGTCGGTGCACTTCACAGTATCCCTCCCAGCCGATCACCTCCTGACCGGTAAAGACCGCACTCTTATCGCGTGTCGGATAGATGATTTTTTTATTCACCAGCTTGGCGATGTTGGCTGCCAGGTACTGGTCCGGCAGAAAAATCACCGCATCGGAATCCAGCGAATTGATGACCCCGACCGCGTTTCCGGAGGTGCAGCAGATATCGGTTTCGGCCTTCACGTCGGCGTAGGTATTAATGTAGGTAACCACCGGCAGGCCGGGGTACTGTTTTTTAAGGTTTCGCACATCCTCGGCGGTGATCCCTTCCGCGAGCGAGCAGCCGGCGTCGAGCGCGGGGGCCAGCACGGTTTTATCCGGACTGAGAATCTTGGCCGTTTCCGCCATGAACTGTACCCCGCAGAAGACAATCACTTCCTGGTCGGTCTCCGCGGCCTTACGGCTCAGTTCCAGGGAGTCCCCCGCAAAATCGGCGATGCCGAAAAACATGGCCGGTTCCATATAATTATGCACGAGAATAACAGCATTGCGTTGGGCCTTCAGCGTGTTGATCTCTTCGGCGATTTCCGCCTTCCGGCGGATCATCTCATCAGAGAGCATATGCCCGAGTTTTTCCTTTAAACGTTCATATACAGTGCCTGTGGTCATGGTTCACTCACCTTTATCATTTATTCTTTACTGTCTTCTCAAATAACCATCCTGTGAAATTTTTCTTTAGACAGGATTAACAGGATATACAGGATTTTGCATAAAAGCAGCAATGAGAAAAACACGCGGTCTCAACCATGGGGTATCTCGGCCATGGCCGGACGCTTTTCCATGAGCAGGCAGACGTTGTGTCCTCCTATGCCGCTGTAGACCAGCAGGCAGTTTCGCCGCTCCATTTCCCGGGGCTCGCTGGAAAGATTCAGGGGGAAGTCCAATTGTTCCGCGACCGGCGCGGGGATGGCGGGCACAAGGTTCAGTTGCAGGGCCTGCAGGGTCATGAGCGACTCAACCAGGCCGCCCGCCCCCTGGAGGTGCCCCAGTTTCGCCTTAAAAAAAAAGGCCGGAATCGAGGGCAGGCGGTCGCCGAAAACGGCGGATAGGGCCTTGTATTCCGCTTCGTCACTGTAAGGGGTTCCCGTGCCGTTGAGTTTAATGGCATCAATGTCTTCCGGGCGCAGATGGCGCTGTTGGAGGCAACTTTCGATGCACTGCCGGATTCCGTCGCCCGTGCGATGGGGCCCGGTGGGATGGTGGGCATCGTTAGAGATGGCAAAGGCGCTCAGGCGGACCGATGCGTCTTTCCTGGAAAGGCGGGCCATGGCGATGGCGGGCGCAAGGTGAAAGCCCTGGCGGTCCTTCGCAAAAGGACGGGTTTCGCGGTCCAAAACACGCAGGGCCGAGAAGCCCGACGAATGAAAGAGGCTCATTTCCTCATAGGCGATGACCAGGAGGGTATCT
>RZZM01000628.1 GCA_009929845.1 Spartobacteria bacterium | reverse complement strand
AACCCAGCGCTCAAAGGCATCCGCCGCCACCTCCCACACCGACTTTTTCCTGAAATCCACCGGACGCGACAAGTATTCAGTTTCCACCGGAAACATGCGCCCTTCCGATGTCAGGGTCGCCGCATCGCCCAGATAATCGGCAAGCAAACGCCCGTCCAGGGTAGCCGACATAACCACGATTTTCAGGTCTGGCCGCGACTGCTCCTGCAATTGGATCGCCTGCGCCAGCGTGATATCCCCATACAGGTGCCGCTCATGAAACTCATCGAAAATGATACAGGAGATATCCCGCAGGGACGGGTCAGACATCATTTGTCGCAACAGAATCCCCTCGGTGACATAGCGAATCCTGGTTTTGGAAGATGTTACATTCTCGAAGCGAACCTGGTATCCCACCTCCGCTCCCGGCGCGCCTCCCCGTTCCCGGGCAACCCGCCGCGCCAGCAATCGCGCCGCCAGACGCCTTGGCTGCAACACCACCACCTGCCCCGGACCGGCCCAGCCCCCATCCACAATCATCTGCGGGACCTGCGTCGACTTCCCCGAACCCGTAGGCGCCTGGATAATACATCGTCCATGCACACGAAATGCCCCCTCCAACGCCCCCCTCAACTCACCTATGGGCAAATCATTGTTGTTCACTTCCATCATCCATTATGTCCAATCTGGAACGTATGCATCAGGGAGACCCCGGCATCACGGACCTGGGTCAGCGCGTATACGAAAAAGCTCCATTTGCTTATTCGTCACCCCCGAGTTGGTCCAGCTTGTGGTACTGCTGGGCCAGTCATCCGTTGGCGACACCGTGACCCAGCCAGACTGGCCTGTAGGGTAGTAACACTCCACGGTATAGACAAAGTTTGAATCATCCTCAATGCGACATGTTGACCAATCCAGGGTATGCCCACTAACCTGAAAAAGAATCTGTGTTTCCACCTGGTTCGAGATACTGAGATAGAGGTTAGTCGTATAGGTTCCCATCGGTTCAATCCCAAAAATACGAAATGGGAATGACAGGAGATAAGCGCGAGCCATCCCCTCTACGAACCCGTACCCGACAATTTCTTGGTATTTATTTACAGAACGTGCATTCCGCAGTTCCCATCCCTGAGATGTTCCCGCCATGTCATTCAGGGAGGTCATGCTACCGGACTGCCACATGAAGGCATGCTGGACTTCATTTGAATCGGTCGCGGCACCCACCACCACCTCTTGTTCATTGATGCTGTATGCAGAGATGGTACTCCCACCCAGCGAGCCAATATCCGTCATAAAGTCATTTCGTTGGTCATAATTTGTATCCTGCAGCCATTTGCCATTTTCAGGATGGACGAGAAAGGCATGTTCAATACGGACAGGTGAGTTCGTTATATCCGCGCTCCCAACTACCGTCCCCTGCTCATTTATATCTAAGGCTATACCGTAGTGCCCCCCCAGGGTCCCAAGATTGATCATTTCCCCCCCGTCATTGGTTTTATTGCCATTGATATCGTGCCATAGAAAGGGGTGCCAGCGGTCCCCGGGAACCCCGGGATAAAACATGTGGGATTGCCCCACCACCTGTATCGCATCATTGATACCGAAAGCTTGACTTGAAAGCCACCCGCCACTGAGCGTATCCAAATCAATCAAACCGCCATCCGCGGTATAGATGACCGCCTGCGGGTCCACATCGGATGGTTCCTGGGAGCACCCCACCACATCGCCATGGGCATTCAGGGAAAATGCGTAACTGTTTTCACCTCCCAGCGTCCCCAAATCACGCATAACTCCATTGCTGTATACAAAAGCATGAAGCGGCAGCGGGCTTAC
>RZZM01000199.1 GCA_009929845.1 Spartobacteria bacterium | reverse complement strand
CCCTCCAGATTCGTCTCGCAACAAGTACGCCTGGAGGCGAGATTCCCATAGAGCCAGCATGTACCCGTGCCCAATCTTCCCCAAAGAGCTTGCGGTGCATCGGGCTCTACGGAGTAGCCGCCCTCCAGATAACTGTGCAACAAGTAATCCTGGAGGGCGAGATTCCCATCGAGCCAGCATGTACCCGTGCCCAATCTTCCCCAAAGAGCCTGCGGTGCACTGGGCTCTACGGAGTAGCCGCCCTCCAGATAACTGTGCAACAAGTAATCCTGGAGGCGAGATTCCCATCGAGCCGGCATGTACCCGTGCCCAATCTTCCCCAAAGAGCCTGCGGTGCACCGGGCTCTACGGAGTAGCCGCCCTCCAGATTCGCCTCGCAACAAGTACGCCTGGAGGGCGAGATTCCCATCGAGCCGGCTTGTACCCGTGCCCAATCTTCCCCAAAGAGCCTGCGTGTGATATCGCGGGGATAGAGAAGGTGAAATCAAGTTATTTTTTTATCTATTCGTTGCTTCCCCATTCGTTGGATTTCCTTGTGGGTGGGATGTTGTAGGCGGGGCACCCAGGACCGACAACGCAGGTCGTTTACGTGTAACCAAGTAAGTGTTGGTAACGCGCCGCCCAACCCCCTAACACCTAATCACCTAACTACCTACAACCTAACCCTCTACCACCTAATCACCTACAACCTAACCCCCTGCAACCGTAGAGTACACAGAAAAAGGCACTGAATACCAGGTACTCAGTGCCCTTTTCCTTCGAAATCGTCAGAAGCTTAATGGGCTTCTGCTGTTTCAGGTTTCTGCTCAGCGTCGCGTTTTATGGGCGCCGCTGCTGGCTCAACCGCTATTTCGCGGGGGGGCTGCGCCTCGTTCGACGGTTTGTCGGTACGAACTTCAGCCTCTCCTTGTGCGGGTGGTTGTTTATCGGCCCTGGGGGCCTTGGGTTTCTCTTCGACCAGATCGATCA
Source organism: Spartobacteria bacterium (assembly GCA_009929845.1). Taxonomy (GTDB): domain Bacteria; phylum Verrucomicrobiota; class Kiritimatiellia; order RZYC01; family RZYC01; genus RZZM01. The sequence goes on along the minus strand of RZZM01000199.1, from coordinate 7,837 downwards.
AATCCCGAACCGGGTCGTCTTCCGTTTTTTTGCTTTTCCTGCGTTGACCGTTTGCGTCCTGCTGTTTGCCGGACGCAGGCTTGCGCTGCCGGCGTTGGTTTTGGCCGCCGCCGCTTCCGCCGCGGCGTTTGGGGCCCTGTGATTTGCTCTCTTCAAGCTCAACCCCGGTACCCTCCAACGCCTTCTTGAACGTGGCGCCACGCATGACCTGGCCGCCCTGTTCAAAGGTTTTTTTCTCCAACATCTTGTCGGAGGTGATCACGGTGATGTTCTGATAGCGATTGTTTGATCGCATCACAGCAAGCACAGTATCGGTCAATCCGGCGGAATTCGCTGCATAACGCACCAGAACACTGTCCTGAAATTTCTGCTTGTCCGGCGCGTGACGCAACGGACTGCCTTCAATTACAGCACAGAGTTCTATCTTTTCCTTCCGGGCAAAACGGACAAGACCCTTGAGAATATCCATCTGGTTCCGCGGGGGCAGCTTGCCGCGCGCCCCGTTGCTGGCATTCAGCGAGGACACGTCTACTATGTAGAACTTTCGGCCTCTCGGTACTGACTTGCCACTTCCGTTGCTGCTGCTGTTGCTGCTCCATAATGTACTGATCTTATCCCATAGACTCATGTATACTCCCATTTGTCTGTCTTCTTGTGTCCTGTTGTCCTTTATTAGGATGACCAGCCACACTAACGGACAAAAAACATTCCTGCAAGGGTTCAATACCGTTTTTCACAGGTTTTTTTTTCTGTGAAAAGGTGCTTGTCGCACGGCAATTCCCTGTGTAAATAGGGACCCATGTGAATAGAAATATTAAAAATTCCACAACAATAAGGGATGCCTGATGGATACACCAAGAGATTTGCGCTACACGGATACACACGAATGGGTTCGCCTGGAAGATGGCATTGCGGTTGTCGGGATTACCGATTTCGCCCAGTCCCAAATGTCGGATTTAACATATGTCGAGCTGCCTTCGCCGGAGGATGAGGTCAGTCGCAAAGACGAAATCGGCGTCGTCGAGTCTGTAAAGGCCGCGTCGGATATCTTCGCGCCTTTCGCCGGCGTCATCACCGAAGTCAATGAAGCCCTCATCGAGAATCCCGAGTTGATCAACACCGACCCGTACGAACAAGGTTGGATGTTCAAAATGAAACCGGCCAATCCCGATGATATTGACGGCCTGCTTGATGCCGATCAGTATGATGATCTGGCCCCGGAAGAGTAATGGCGACCGCCTGGGCTGTTTTTTTCGATGAATGGCAGCCGTATGGGGCCTGCGCGCGGTTGCAGCAGCGCCTGGTCGAAGCCCGCCAGCAGGATCACATCCCCGATGTGGTCCTTTTTGTCGAGCACCCTCCCGTGATTACCCTGGGGCGCCGTGGACGCGATAACCATGTCGTCAGCCTGCCCGGGCATTTAAAGGCGGATAATATCGAGGTGGTGCGGGCTGGGCGGGGTGGGGATGTTACGTATCATGCACCGGGGCAATTGGTTATGTATCCGATTTTGCGCCTGATGCGTCGCGGTGGGCTGGCGCATGGCTATCTGCATGCCCTGGAGGAAATCGCCATCCGCACCACGGGCGATTTCGGGGTGAAGGCCCGGCGCCGCGAGGGAAAAAGCGGCGCGTGGTCCGAAAAAGGCAAGCTGGCGGCCATCGGGTTTCGCGTGCAGCGTTCGGTAACGAGTCACGGCATGAGTTTCAACGTTAATCCGGACCTGTCCGGCTTCCGGCATATCGTTCCCTGCGGCCTTGCGGGTGAACCGGTCACCTCCCTGGAAGAACACCTCGGCAACGCCTGTCCGCCCATCAGCGGGGTCCGCGCGGTCATGACCACGCACTTTGCCGGGGTCATGGACCGGGAGGTGACGCTGAAAACCCCCGAAGAACTCCTCGCTTTGTGCCCCGCGCTCAACCGTACCGTTGAAACTGCCGCTTGTACATGACATGGTCAATCAGCCGCGCGGGCGCGAACCGGGCCATAAACGCGCCGAAATACGCCACTACAGTCACGGGATAACGGGCCTTCGGACTCGGTGATGTCACCGCGTGCAGTATCTTTTTGGCTACAACCTCCGGGTCCCTGGTGAACCGGTCCTGGTAGTTTTCCTTCCACTCCTTTGGCAGGTGTTGGCTGTAGCCCTGGCGAAATTGTGCCTTGTTCAAATCCAGCTCCCGGCGCGCCGAAGCAACGGCATTGGCGCCGAATCCCGTGCGGATGGGGCCCGGTTCGATCAGACTCACGGCGACGCCCGATCCGGCCAGTTCCACCCGCATCGAGTCGGCCATGGCCTCCACCGCGAATTTGGTGGCGCTGTACGCCCCCATAAACGGGAGGCAGAGCCGACCCAAAACCGAGCTGACCTGCACAATACGCCCATATCCCTGTGCGCGAAAGACCGGAACGAACCGGTTCGTCAAATCCTGCAACCCGATCACATTCACCGCAAACTGGTACTCGAGCGCCTTGCGCGTGAGATCCTCCATGGCCCCTGGCTGCCCGAATCCGGCATTATTCACCAGTGCGCCCACCGTGCCGTCCATGATCTCCAGGCATTGCTGGAAGGCCCGCTCGACTGACGCCCCGTCGGCCACATCCAGCGGGATGGCGGAAAACCCCTCCGCGGTCAGCCGCTCCAAATCCTCCTCCTTGCGCGCCGTCGGCGCCACCCGCCACCCGGCCTCGCGCAACGCCTTTGCCGTCGCATAGCCAATGCCCGAGGAACACCCCGTCACCATAACCGATTTCGTTCTGACCGTTGCCGCTTTCATCCCCCCACATTACCCACCCATACAAAAAAAGCAAAAAAAATGGACATCCAAATCCAGGGATTCCGCCAGTTTCGCCCGCATCGGATACGGATGATGAAGGCATGCCACTGTACATTCCGGGACAAACCCACACGAACATCATTACTATCGAAAACGTCTCAGGTGTTGCACAGTCCGGACGGTGTGCAGCACCGATATCTTTTTGCCCCATGGCCTTCGACCTGCGCCGCAGTTCCACATGACCGGATGAAACAGGTCAAATACACCAATTACATAAACAACGTCGTACATAAAAGTTTCCAATGATTGGAAACTTTTTCCGTCATTTTTCCAATCATTGGAAACTTATGGATTGTTTTTTCCAATGATTGGAAAAAATTTTCGACCTTTTTCCAACCATTGGAAAAAGGTTTATTCATGGATTCGCAAGTAATTGCGTCGATTTTTTGATGGTATCCACCTCCGAAGAGATGCCGCGCCTGGAAAATAAAACGGACAATCAAGCAGTTGCACGCGGTGGAAGAGGTTTGCTGTACAGGCGTCAGCCTGCCCGTTCGTTGTCCAGGCTTTAGCCTGCCGCGCACGGCGAGACGTGAAACCTGAAACATGCAACCACCGCCCACCGACATCCTGGTGTCACTTTAACCTCCACGAGGTAAGGGGTTCTGATCTCAGTCTTCGGGCAGGCTTTGTTCGAGTCGTTCGTGGAACTCATCGAGACTGATGCCCGGTTCCAGGATGGCCGTCAGCTTTTCCGCGGGATATTGGTCATAACGCGGTTTGCTTCGAAGGCCTATGTAGATATCCCGGTAGCCACGGTCTTGTCTGGAAAGGTAGTCCAACTGGATGTCGCGAAGAGGAATCTGCATGTGGTCAACGCATATCCGTATGACGACTTGCGCGGCCCCGACGGGCACGCCCGGCCCGACAAGAATAACCGCTTCGGTCGTCGGGCACGCAGAGTAGGACGGATGCTTTAATCCCATGTCCAGCAGTGCGTTCTCGATATCCCTGAACCCCGGAATGTCCGGATGCATACCAATACGGTTCACATCCGCAAGCAACGGGTTCGATTCAATTTCAGGTCGGGGCTCGGTGAAGCTGTACTCCACGTCAATCGAGTCCAGTTCATAGCGGGGGGTGTAGGTGATCTCGCCCTTGTCGTCCCTGCCATACGCGAAATAGTGAATGGCATCGACACGCACCGTGGTGTCATGCCCCGCGTAGTAGCTGACACGCGTTTCGCCGGGAGGGCACCAGGTGCCTCCGCTGCAGAAGGGCTTATGAACCTGCTTTCCTTCCCACAGCGGTTCCCAGAAGACGCAATACGCATTTGTTCCTTCATTTATGCAGGTGGCTGTCATGACAAATTTCTGACCAAAATGGAGCTTTGCGGGCTGAGGCGGGTCGGAACGAAAATCAAACAAACGCAGGGCAGGGCCCGCATTCGATACGCCTTGCGCAAACGCCGCGGTTCCCATCAGCAGATAGACAATGAGGTGTTTCATGGCGCTCCCTCCTGAAGCGGCGAGAGCACATCAATGCCCTGCAGCGTCCATTGCTCGCCATCCCCCAGTGACACAGCGATTTCCACCGGCTCCGTGGTTTCGCTGAGTGGAAACACCCACAGGTATACCTCTTGCGCATCAGCGACCGGACTGAAAGCCAGGTCCGGCCATCCATTCTCATTTGCATCGACATGGACCGCATCGCCCGCGTCGGAAAAACGTCCGTTTCCATCCGCATCGACGGCAATGAGCATGTCCTGGTCCGCGGTGTATACCTCAAGTCGGCATGGCTGGTTGGCGTGCATCTTGATATCGACGGATGCCGCGACGGTGTCCCGGTAGTATATCTCGTGATGAAAGGGCACATGATAGAACGGATTCCGGATGAGTTGGCTTATGTTGACCAGCGCGACCATCCTACGGTCAACGGCAGAACCCACTTCCCATTGTGCGCGTAGTTCATCACCGTTGTTCCACACCATCGTGATCGTCTGTGGTTTGACCTCTGCGCAGGGCTCGCGCTCCAGGTACACTTCGGTCGTGGAGCGCGGAGGCAACTCCAATGCATGTTCAGATGCATTCTCCGCCCGCGCCGATGGGGTCAGGATTGCGGTCAAGCCCGAAACGTCCTGTGTCCATCGCGCAGGCAACAGCTTTCCGGAAATGCTCAATCGACCGGCCTTTGCTTCGTTCAAAGGATTCACCAGGCAAAACCGGGCGCGCGCATATTCATTGGTGGCGACACGCGAATACACGCGGTCGGGAAACAGGAAGACCCTTTCACTCGTCGAACTGGAGCGTTCGCCGGTTGAACCGCCTGTATTGCCCACATGGTCCGATGGCGTGTGGATCGCCTGTCTTTCTCTCATCAAGGGGACCTTATCCTCGTCCATGATGTTGGCAAGCGCATCCATCTCGGGGGCGCAGGCCTTCTCGATCCAAGGTTGCTGGAATCTCCGGGCAAGGTCTGTTGCCGCTTCAAGCAGACGCCATGCTTCCGACAAATCGTTCTGCGCAAGGCTGATTTGGGCATACAAATAATACAGCTTGGGCTCCGCGACTTTCTGCGCCGCTTCGCGCGCCAACACCAGCGCCTCGCGCACATCCGCCTCCGCGCCAGCCAGGTCTCCGAGTTCCAGTCTGATTTCCGTACGGGCGGTCAGCAGGCGCACCAGCGCCAACCGAAGTTCCTGCTTCCGCGCGAAGGTAATCGCATCATCCGCCCACACGACCGCCTCGGGCCAATCTTCCAGATCGACCAGCAGGCGCACCAGCGAGTAGCGCGCCTGCATGCGATGGTCTATGGAGCCATAGGCATCCACTTTGGCCACGGCATTTGCCATGCGTTTGGTATCCACGTCCGCCCCGCTCATCGCCTGGATGCGGCCGCGCCACAACTCCTGCAACGCCCTGAAACTGCGTTCAATTTTCGTGTAATGAAAACAGATGCCCCGTCCGAGTAATTCGTTCGCGTTTCTGGTGTCCCCCGCCTCCAGGTACCACTCCGCCAACGCCGCGTAGGCGTCAAATGCGGTGCCCTTGTTTGCCCGTCCCATCCGATGTTCGCACCAGTCGCGATGGATATCTTCCGACAGTGTGGCCATTACGTCGATGCCTCGATCTCGCTGCCCCGATGATGCGATCAGGCGCGCGACGTTGTATCGGCTCCGCCAGGGCGCGTAAAGGTCGCTGGCATATAGTTTTGCCCACCACCGCCCATCCGCCAGTCCGGAGATCAATGACTGCAACTCATCCGCCTGGCGCGCCATGGCGGGAACAACTGCGCGGCATTCGCCGAGGCGTCCCTGCTTCCAGGAGATTTCAAATTGCTGGTTAAGCGCAACCAGGGTTGCGTTTAGCCGCATCGCCCTATGCGAAAAGCTTGCATCTCCTTCGCTTTCGACCGCCTGCGCGACCGCATCGTACTGCTGCCGGGCCGGTTGCCACTTCCCCTGCAGATCATAGACCAGCGCAAGGCCCATCTGCGCCTCGATAACGAGCTGCCGCGGGAGTGTTTTCGTGTCACTCGACAGCAGCGTTTCGAACTTGGTCTGTGCGCTTGCGAACCTGCTGTTCTCTATATCGCGCCGGGCGGACCAGAGCTTGTACATCCATTGCGAATGATCTTTCGCGAGGTGGAACTCCTCCTCTGTTCCCCAGGTGATATCCACGTCCAGTGTAGTCCGGGCGAGAAGCTTGCCGGACCGTAGATCAACCATGAAAAGATCAACGCCAGATATCTCCGCGGGCTCAAAGAAGCAAAGCCAGGTCTCGTACGAACCCTCACCCGGCGCCACCGGTAGAGGCTCGTGATGCGCCGCGCCGCCATCACCGCCGCGAAGGACGCGCCGCGGTCGCGCATAGATCAGGGCCTGCTGCGTGGTCGTGAGTGAGTAATCGACCGTTATCGGAAAATGTTCATGAAGCTGGAATGTAAATGACGGCGCGACGCCTTCAGAACGCGCGCGAAGTTCGTTCGAATTCGCCAGGCGACTCATGCTCAGCAACAGGGTCACGCAAACCAATGAAAAGAAATAGCCTTTCAGACAATGCAGGCACACGCCCACTGGTATTCTGAGATATGGTGTTTTCATGGTGGGAAGGTATTGGATTGAAAGGGGATGAGTCAAGAACAAGCGCACGGCACTGGTTGTGACAAAATTTTCTTTACTCGTATCCCAATCTTGTGTAGTGTGGCGCACGTGAAAACGAAGATTTTTCTTTATGGGATTGGTTTGATTGCCTTGTTCGTGCGAGTTTTTTTGCCGGGGGCATGGGCCGGTACGCTCTATGTTCGTAACGGGCTGGATTCGGGGACGGATTCACTGCGGTGGGCGGTTGAAACGGCGGTGGGCGGCGATGTGATCATCTTCGATGCCCCGCACGTAGTGACGCTTTCGAGCATCGGGGATACGACATATGGTCCGACGGCGCTGCTGATCAACAAGGCGCTGGAAATTCAATGCGAGGGCGGAACCATTCAACGCGGCGTTGCGGTGGATGATAATTTACGCCTGTTTTATGTCGCGCCCGGGGCCTCGCTGAAACTGGAGGATGCGACGATCCTCGGCGGCCGGATTTCCGGGTATTCGGGCGGGACCGGCGGGCAGCGCGGCGGCAGCGGCGGCGGGGCGGCCGGTCTGGGCGGCGCGATGTTTCTCGAGGGCTATACGGAAATCTGGAACTGCACGTTCGTGAGCAACACTGCCGTCGGCGGCCACAGCGGAACGCCGTTCCACGGTGGGGGCACCGGGGGCGGCGGCGCCGGCCTGGCGGGCCACGGCGGCGCCGGTGGAATAGACTGGAACGGCGGTGCGGGCGGACCTTCAAACGGTGGCGCAGGTGGGACCTATCCGGATGCCAGCGGTCAGCAGCATGGGGGCCACGGCGGCTTCGGCGGCGGTGGCGGGGGCGGCGGTACAGATCGCAACATTCCCCGGCCCGAAGGGATTTACCCCGGTTCGGGCGGTAACGGCGGCTTTGGCGCGGGCGGCGGCGGCGGTGGCGGCTATGCTTCGCTGGGCGGGGGTAGCGGACGGGGAGGTCATGGGG
>RZZM01000627.1 GCA_009929845.1 Spartobacteria bacterium | reverse complement strand
GTTTTCGCTGGCGGAGAAGATGAAGGATGAATACGTCAGCACCGAACACCTTTTTCTGGCATCGATCGAAGAGCCGGGCACGTCGTTTTCGAAACTTGCAGTTAAAAGCGGATTGACGCCGGACGCGGTACTCAAGGCGTTGCAGGCCGTGCGCGGACGCCAGCGCGTGACCGATCCATCCCCGGAGGACAAGTACGAGGTCATCAAAAAATATGGGCTGGACCTGACGGAACTGGCGCGCCAGGGAAAACTGGACCCGGTGATCGGGCGGGACGCGGAGATTCGGCGGGTCATCCAGGTGCTGTCGCGGCGGACCAAGAACAACCCGGTGCTGATCGGCGAACCGGGGGTCGGGAAGACGGCCATTGCCGAGGGGCTGGCGCGGCGGGTTATTGCCGGGGATGTCCCCGAGGGCTTGAAGAACAAGCGTGTGGTATCGCTGGACCTGGGATCGATGCTGGCGGGCGCGAAGTACCGCGGCGAGTTTGAGGACCGGTTCAAGGCCTTCATGAAGGAGGTGGTCGAGGCGGAGGGTGAGATTGTGCTCTTTATCGACGAGTTGCACACGCTGGTCGGAGCGGGCGGGGCCGAGGGGGCGGTGGACGCCTCAAACATGATCAAACCCGCATTGGCGCGCGGGCAGTTGCGGTGCATCGGCGCGACAACGCTGGATGAATACCGCAAGTATGTCGAGAAGGACGCGGCGCTGGAACGACGTTTTCAGCCGGTCATGGTGAACGAACCCAGTGTGGAGGATACCATTGCCATCCTGCGCGGTTTGCGTGAGCGCTACGAGGTGCACCACGGGGTGCGGATCCAGGACGCGGCGCTGGTGGCGGCCGCCCAGCTCTCGAACCGGTATATCAGCGATCGCTTCCTGCCGGACAAGGCCATTGACCTGGTGGATGAGGCCGCCAGTCATTTGCGTATGGAGATCGACAGCATGCCGACGGAGATTGACGAGGTGGAACGGCGCATCATGCAGATCGAGATCGAGCGCGAGGGATTGCGCAAGGAAAAGGATGAGGCCTCCCTCGAACGACTCGATAAACTGGAAAAGGAATTGGGCGCGTTGCGCGAGGAAAGCGCGCGAATGAAACTGCACTGGGAAAAGGAAAAGGAACTGATCGACGAGATACGGGGCCTGACCCAGGCGCTGGATTTGCTGCGCAGTGAAGAGGAAACCGCCAAGCGCGACAACAACCTGGAACGCGCCGCGGAGATTCTATATGGACGCATTCCGAAAACAGAAGGACAGATCAAAGAGGCCCAGGCCCGCCTGGGCGAACTCCAGAAAGACCAGCAGATGCTCAAGGAGGAAGTCGGCGCCGAGGATATCGCCGCGGTGGTTTCCAACTGGACCCACGTGCCGGTCAGCCGGTTGCTCGAAACCGAAAAAAGTAAATTGCTGCACATGGAAGATGAGTTGCGGCGACGGGTCGTGGGGCAGGACCAGGCCGTCGAGGCCGTGGCCAGCGCCGTACGGCGCTCGCGGTCCGGATTGCAGGACCCGAACCGGCCCATCGGCTCGTTTATCTTTATGGGGCCGACCGGGGTCGGCAAAACCGAACTGGCCCGCGCCCTGGCGGAATTCCTGTTTGATGACGAGCACGCCATGCTGCGGATTGACATGTCCGAATTCATGGAAAAGCATTCCGTCAGCCGGTTGATCGGCGCGCCGCCGGGCTATGTGGGCTATGACGAGGGCGGCTACCTGACCGAGCATGTGCGCCGCAAACCGTATTCCGTGGTGTTGTTTGACGAGATTGAGAAGGCCCATCCCGATGTATTCAACGTGATGCTGCAAATCCTGGATGACGG
>RZZM01000014.1 GCA_009929845.1 Spartobacteria bacterium | reverse complement strand
GAGGACCTGCCTTCTTATATTACGGCATGCCAAGCCATGTCCCTCCCCATCCCTGTTCCTAATCGCACTCTTCCCATCGCCCATCCCTGCGGAGCAGCCGACGGCTCAATCGACGGATAAAAGGGTGCGCTCAGAACAGGCGGGAAGAACTACTCATCGTCGTCGTCTTCTTCATCATCATCATCGGGCACGGCGTCCGCCTTGTAACGGGGCAGGAAGCCATTTTCGCTGACATACTCCATCACCTCATCCGGCAGCGGGCCTTCGCCTTCCCAGCGCACGTAGTGACCATACCCGATATCAAAGTCGACGGGCAATTCGGGAAGCAGCATATAGGGGGGCATATCCCCGCCGCGATTTTCCCTGTAGCGCTCAATGATCTCCGGCAGGGGGCCTTCGCCATTGTACTGCACATAGCGGTCTACACGCACCCGGTACAAACGTTCCTCCGGTTTTGCATCCGGCAGATCTTCGTCCAATGATGAATCATCATCCAGTCTATCTCTCATGCTTCTCTCTCTCACGTCGCAACCTGTGGTTACGCCAATCATTGTTCATCACCTGTTTTTACCCGTGTAAGCGAAAGCCGCAACCGGACCACTCTCTGTTTTTTTCATTCAATGCACGCATTGATACACTGCACTTCACCATTCAAAATGAAGCACCTCAACACAAAAATATACGTATATGAAAAAAAATAGTACATAAAAGACGCCGTTCCGGTATAGAGGAAACACCCGGAATGAATTATAGTTACTTGTAATGAGCGTATATGCTATAGAAAACGGACGTTTCCAATGGGTTGGCCGGACGGGACCGGCCCGCGTGCTGCTCCTGCTTCTGCTTGCCGGATGCGCGCCGACGCCCCGACCGGTTCAGCCGTCCGCGTTCGCCCCAGTCCGCATTCTCAGCGCCCCGATTGAACTGATGGAGTACCCGCGTGACATAAAGGCCGAATACAAGGTGCCGGTCGAGATGGTCCAACAGATTTTCAGTTGGGACCAATATGGTGGACAATGGAAGGTGAACGTGCTGCGTCCCACGAAACTCACGGCCGGGTATTTCTTCAATCATCCCATACAGCTTTCAGAGAAAGTCAGTCAGAAAGCGCTGACGTTCCGCTTCATTCCCGTGGAGGCGGAGACGGAAGCCCGCATTACCCTGCTGGATGCAAACGGACAACCCTTAAGGGAGGTAACCCTGGCCGGTCACCGCCTCAGCATGTGGCGCGACTGGGGACGGTATGCCATTTCTATCCCACTTTTTCTTCATCAGGACAATGAAAAGGCCCCCCGTGAAGCCGTATTCAGCGGCGTGCAAATCACCATAAGGAAGCGAGCCTCCCAGGCGGACCCGGTCGCTGTACGGGACCTCCGGATCGGGCCTTCGCTCTGGGGCATGCCGGAAAAGGCCCGATGAGACAACACCATCCCTTGCCGGGTCACCTACACGGCCACCGATTTCCAGGGTTGGGTTCATTCTAAAGGCTTGCGTGCCACGCGACGGATAGCATACACTCCCCATCAGTGTGCAGCTTGTATATGCAAAGGCATATTTTTTATGAGTAAAAAAGTTTTATCCATTGATGACCAATATACCATTCGTCGCCATGTGGCCGTCGCGTTGGAAGAGGTCGGCATAGATATTATGGAAGCGGCGGATCCCGCCGTTGCCGCCCAGATACTGGTACGACACCACGCCGAGATCGGCCTGATTATCCTGGACATCAACATGCCCAGGATGAACGGGTTGGATTTCCTGGCCTCGCTGAAGCGGCACGCCCAGTTTTCAGGCATCCCGGTGATCATGATGACCACGGAAAACCAGACCAACGCCGTGATGACCGCCGTAAAGGAAGGCGCGGCAGGCTACATCATCAAGCCATTCAAAAAAGAAGACCTGATCCACAAGGTCCAGGAAAATATATTACCCTGAAATTGTTCAGCCACGAACGCGGCGGCTATCGAATCTGTCCCTCGCCTGTAATTACATATTTATAGGTCGTTAATTCTTCGAGCCCCATGGGACCGCGCGCGTGCAGTTTATCGGTGCTGATGCCGATTTCGGCGCCCATGCCGAACTCGCCGCCATCTGTAAAACGCGTCGAGGCGTTGATATAGACCGTCGAGGAGTCGACCTCGCGCACAAAGGCCTTTTGGGCGGCCTCATCGGCGGCGACAATGGCATCGGAATGGTGCGAGCTGTAGGTGTTGATATGGTCGATAGCGGCCTTCACATCCGGGACGACCCGGATGGAAAGGATCATATCCAGATACTCTTCGTGCCAGTCCTGCTCGGTAGCCGGGTTCATGTCGGGCACGATGCGGCGCGAGGCCTCGTCGCCGCGCAGCTCCACGCCCTTGCCGGTCAGCAGTTCCGCCACGCGCGGCAGGAACACCGGGGCGATCGCCTCATGCACCAGCAGGGTTTCCATGGCGTTGCAGACGCCGGGGCGCTGGCATTTGGCGTTCTCGCAGATCGCGAGCGCCATATCCACATCCGCGCTGGCATCGACATAGGTATGGCAGATGCCCTTGTAGTGCTTGATGACCGGCACGCGGGCCGCGTCGGTGACGGCCCGGATCAGGCCTTCCCCGCCCCGCGGGATAATCAGACTGACATAATCTTCCAGTTGGCACAATTCCCGGACCGCCTCGCGGTCCGTGGTCGCAATCAACTGGATGGCCCCCTTCGGCAGGCCCTTCTTTTCGCCGCCCGCCTGCAAGGTATCGGCAATAACGCGGTTGGAGTGCATCGCTTCCTTGCCCCCGCGCAGGATCACCGCGTTGGCGGTCTTGATGCACAGCACGGTCGCATCGGCCGTAACATTTGGACGGGACTCGTAAATAATACCGATGACCCCGATGGGGACACGGACCTTTTTGATTTCCAGACCGTTGGGACGAATCCAACCGCTGATTTTGCTGCCGACGGGATCCTTGAGTCCCACCACATTGCGAATCCCCTTGATCATGCCATCGATTCGGGCATCGGAGAGTCGCAGGCGGTCGAGCAAGGCATCACTCAGGCCGTCCTTTTCCCCGGCATCCATATCTCTGGCATTGGCGGTCTTGAGTTCACCGCGCGCCGCATCCATCGCATCGGCCATGGCGTCGAGAATGGTATTTTTCTTTCGTGAAGAAAGCAACGCCAGCTCGTGGGCCGCCTTGAGGGATCTGCGTCCTATGTCAACAATTTCGTCATGGAGTGTCATGCTATTTCACCTTTTTCAAGTTTCATCAACACCATGTTATCACGGTGAATGACCTCGTCATAATCTTTTCTGCCCAGGATCGCGCTGATTTCCGACGTCCGGCGGCCCATAATTTTTACAATATCGCTGCTGGCGTATTCGGTGAGACCACGGGCAATGAGACGCCCGGCGGCGTCTTTGACATTAACCACCGCCCCCACCGGGAACTCGCCCTGCACCTCACGGATGCCGATGGGCAGCAGGCTTTTTCCTTTTTCCTCGAGGGCGCGGCCAGCGCCTTCATCGACGACAATACTGCCGCAGGCCCGGTGAAAAAACGCGATCCAGCGTTTCCGTCCGGACAGGTCGGCGTTTCGTTCGCCCGGCAGGGCGATCAGGGTGCCGACATCCTCCCCGGCGCGTATGCGGCGCAGTATACCCGGTTTGCGTCCGTCGGCCAGCACGGTCAGCACACCGCCTTTTGCGGCGGTCTGGGCCGCCTGCAATTTGGTGGCCATACCGCCGCTCGAAAGATCGCTGCCCTTGCCGACCGCCAGGCTCAGGGAGGCCTCGTTGACGCCCTCGAGAAACGACACCCGCCGGGTACGTGAAGCGGAGGTCGGCGCGCGCAAACCGTCGGTGGTACTCAGCAAAACGAGCACATCCGCCTGGGTCAGCAGGGCAACCAGAGAGGCCAGGACATCGTTGTCGCCCAGTTTGATTTCGTCGGCCGCAATCACATCATTTTCATTTACGATGGGGATGATCCCGTGCCGGAACATATTGAGCATGGTATTGCGCGCATTCAGGTGGCGGACCCGATTGTTGAGAACATCATGCGTCAGGAGGACCTGTCCGATCAGACAGCCCTCTTCGCTGAAAAGCTTATCGTAGCGCGCCATGAGGCGATTCTGCCCCACCGCCGCGGCCATCTGCAAATCCGGCAGATTGGTTGGTTTACGTTTGATGCCCAGGGCTTCCATGCCCGCGCCGACCGCGCCGGAGCTTACCAGCACCACATCACAGCCCTGGTGACGCAGCCAGGCCAGGTCTTTCACCAGTGTCCGTATCCGCCGCATTTCGGGCCGACCGGACTGCTGCACCAGCACACGACTGCCTACCTTAACGACGATACGTCGCGCCTGTGTCAATTTATATCTGTTGGTTATCTCTGCTTCGCTCATACATTCTGCCATTCCATCCTTTGAAAAACATGCAAGCCTTATCACAATACGTCGCGCCTGTCGAGAGGGTCCCGCATGGTTTTCATGCTTGCATTCCCGGGGAATTTGTTGTTGTAGATTGCCGAACAACAGGAAAACAGGAGAAAAGATGGTGAGCAAGAAAGAAAAGACGGCTTGGTGGCATTTCACGGAAGGTGGTCAGGACAGGGTAACAGGCGAGTTCGTGGCGGAAGGCTTTGAACATGTCGATCGGTTATATTATCCGTTATGTAATGAGGCGGGCATGCGCTCGTCCACCACGCCGAGACTGCAGGGCAGCCCGACACGGGGGCAAAACCAGTTTCTGGGCATCCCCCTATCCTCCGAGGATCTCCCGCACACGCTTGCCCACCGCGATTTTTGGCTGACCGAAGGCGGGGAAACGCCGTTTTCACTGGCCGGATGCTCGCCGGAGCATTTGACGGCCCATCTCGGCAAAGAACCTTCCAACGCCGTCATACAAGGCGCCCCGGGCTGGTTTTCACTGGAACGAGCCGACCCGGCAGGCCGTTTCACGGCCAAGGCGACCCTGTGGTGCCCGGCAGACATTGATGAGCCGATGGAATGTATGCTCATCGAAATAACCAACGCCACGAAAGCGACCCTGCTTTTTGATCCCTATGCCGCTTATCCGGTATTTGCGCGTTCGGCGGACAACCTGCGTGACCACCGGCACGTCACCGCCCTGCTGCACCGGACATCCCTCTCGAAGCACGGGGTAACCGTATGTCCGACCATGTCCTTTGATGAACGGGGCCACCGCGTCAACACAACGCAGTACACCGTCTTGGCCTTCGGCCCCAACGGCAAGGCCCCCAAAGGCATTTGGGGGGCTCAGGAGCAATTTCTCGGGTCCGGCGGGAATTACGCCGCCCCGAAAGCCGTCTGGAACCGGGAATCGGCCCCGCGGACGACACCGAAAGAACTGGATGGGCGTGAAGCCATCGGCGGGTTCCGTTTTTCCCCCCTGCGCCTGGCGCCGGGAAAAAGCGCCCAATACCTTATTATTGCGGGCATTTCAACTGATCCGGGGCATGTCAGCCGGTGGGAACGCCTTTTATCGGCCCCCAGACGCGCCGAACAGTCCCTGGAAAAGACAAAAGCGCATTGGCAGGAATTGATTCATCAGATTACATTCGAGACCCCGGATGCGGACATGAACAACTGGCTGACCTGGGTTGGATACCAGCCGATACTCCGTCGAATCTACGGCAACTCCTTCCTCCCCGAGTTTGATTATGGGCGGGGCGGCAAAGGCTGGCGCGACCTGTGGCAGGACTGTCTGGCCTTGTTGCTATTTGATCCCAAGGCCGTCCGGGGAAATCTCCTGGATAACTTCGCCGGGGTACGCATTGATGGGTCGAACGCCACAATTATTGGAAACGACGGCGGGTTTCTCGCTGATCGCAACAACATCCCGCGGACCTGGATGGACCATGGCGTGTGGCCCACCCATACCACCTTGCTTTATGTCGACCAAACCGGAGATTTCGACTTTTTACTCGAAAAACGCCCCTATTTTCGGGATCCACAGCTCTTCCGGTGCAAAAAACGGGACCCCCACTGGACCGAAGTCTACGGAAACAACCTGCGCGACCGCCGGGGGCGCGTATATACAGGCACCATCCTCGAACATATGCTCATCCAGAACGTCACCGCCTTCTTCAACGTCGGCGCGCACAACGTGTGCAGCCTGGAAGGCGCGGACTGGAACGACGGCATGGACATGGCCGAAGAAAAAGGTGAATCCGTGGCCTTCAGTTGCTTCTATGCGTGGAATTTGGAGCGTCTGGCCGACCTGATTGACGAATTTGAAGGCAAAATCACATCCGTTGAGCTTCCCGTTGAGTTTTTATGCCTTTTGGACCGCCTTCCAGGGCAAAAAAAGGTCAACTATGCCTCATGGAAGGCCAAAAAACGCCGTTTGGACGATTTTTTGACCGAAATTTCGGCTGATCCGACCGGGAAGACCGAAAAAATACCCTTAAAAGCGCTTGCGGACGACCTGCGCGCCAAAAGCAAAGACCTTTCACTACGCATTCGAAAACAGGAATGGGTCGAATTGGACGGCAACTTTTCCTGTTTTAACGGCTATTACGACAACAAAGGCCTTCGTGTGGCCCAAAAAACGCCAAAAAACGTAAAAATGACGCTTACAGGGCAGGTTTTTCCGCTTATGAGCGGCATTGCGGACGAAAAACAGGTCAAAAACGTCATAAAATGCGTAAAAAAGCACTTAAAGAACCCAAAGAACGAAGGAATTCGCTTAAATACCGATTTTGGGACCATTCAGCCCGATTTAGGCCGCGCTTTTTCGTTTCAGTACGGTGAAAAGGAAAACGGGGCGGTTTTCAGTCACATGGCGGTGATGTACGCCTATGCGCTTTACATGCGCGACCATGCGGAAGAGGGCCGGAAGGTTTGGAAGGCCCTTTTTGATCTGACGATGAACACCGACTCGGCCCGGATATTGCCTTGTGTTCCCGAGTACTTCAACGCGGAAAATCGCGGCATGTACTGCTATCTGACCGGTTCGGCCTCCTGGCTCATCTACCTGCTGCTGATCCGGGTGTTCGGCATTCGCGGAAACCGGGGCGATTTGGTGCTCGACCCGCAACTGACCCCGGAAGACTTCGGAAAAGCCGGAAAAACGTCTGTTTTCACCTGTTTTGCGGGCAAAAAACTGCAAATTACCTATAAAAACAGCCAAAAACTCACTGTTGGGGCCTATAAAATCGGCTCCATTCGTATCGGAACGGACGATATCCCGCATGTTGTCTGCTCAAAAGGCGCGGCGCTCATTACGCGCGAAACGCTTGATGCGCTCCCTTCCTCGCGTCGGCTTGATCTTGACATTGAACTTACAAAAAAATTGATAGTTGACTAGTTGGGCGCATCCCTATACATAGGGGCGATTGAACGGCTTTGGGTTTTGTAGACAGGACGTACAAGAAACAACCAGTAAGGAGAAATACAATGATTGTAACAACAAAAGAACTCTTTGAACACGCTTATGGCAAGTACGCCATTGGCGCGTACAACATCAACAATGCGGAGCAGATCATGGGTCTTTTCCGCGGCAACATCGACAGCAAGGCTCCCTTCATCATCCAGCTTTCCAAGGGCGCGCGTTCCTACACGGACAAACGCCTCCTTGAGGCCATGATTCGCGCCGCCGATGAAATTTTCCCGGACGCCATTTTCGCGGTGCATCTGGACCATGGCGACGAAGAAGCCTGCATGGACTGCATTGCCAGCGGGTTCTACAGCTCGGTCATGATTGACGCCTCGCATGAAGATTTTGACAAGAACATCGAGATCAGCAAGCGCGTTTCTGACGCGGCGCATGCCAAGGGCATTGTGGTGGAAGCCGAACTCGGACAGCTCGGTGGTGTGGAAGAGCATGTGAGCGTGAGCGAAGCCGACGCGAAACTGACCGATCCGGACCAGGCCAAGGAATTTGTGGAACGTTCCGGCGTGGACAGTCTGGCCTGCGCCATCGGCACCTCGCATGGCGCCTTCAAGTTCTCCGGCACACAGGGCCTTCACTTTGACGTGCTTGAAGAGATTCAGAAACGTCTGCCCGGCTTCCCGCTGGTAATGCACGGCTCAAGCTCGGTCCCGCAGGAAGAAGTCGAGCGCATCAACGCCGCCGGGGGCAAGCTTGCCGGCGCCAAAGGTGTGGATGAAGCGCAATTCCTGCCGGCCGCCAAGCTGGGCGTAACCAAGATCAACATCGACACCGATGGTCGTCTGGTCTGGTGTCGCGTTCACCGCGAAGGCTTCCGCGACAAACCCGAAGTGTTCGACCTGCGTCCATTCGGAAAAATCTTCATGGACGAGTACGCCAAGTACATTGCGCACAAGAACGAAGCACTCGGCAGCGCCGGGCAGCTTGATGGCGTTCGCGCGCTGATCAACAAGTAATCCGGATACCGCCTTAAACGAAAAAACGGGTCTGAAGCCGCGGCTTCAGACCCGTTTTCTTTCAACAAACGAAAAGATCAGAACTCGTCTTCCGCCAGTTCAGCCATACGTTTTTTGCGACGGGTAATGATACGGATGGGTTCATCCGTGCCGGGCAATGTTTCCTGGGCCCGGAGATTTTCCACCTCGGGTTTTTCAATCACATCCACAATCTCACGCAGTATGGAGTAGTATCCCTTGTCCGGATCGTCCACGGACACCGGCTCGCGCTCGAACAACATAACCACCGACCCGATCTGAATACGGTCGCCGACATGCAGCTTGGCCACATCCACCTGTTCCTCGTTGACATAGGTGCCATTACGGGACTTCAGGTCCTTGACATAGAAGTCGCCATCCCAGAAGCGGACGCCGCAATGGACCCGTGAGGTCCGTTCATCGAGGATAACCACATCGGCTTCCGGACTGCGCCCGATGGTAATCGGTCGCTCACCCAACTCGAATTCCATTTGTGTTCCATCTTTTTTACTGTACCGCAACCGCATATTCACGCTCCCTTTTGCGTCATACTATAACTTATACGTACACGTTTGATGTCAGATATTTCCCTGTTCAATCAATTGCTTGAAGTAATCCCGGGTCCGGGTTAATCCATCTTCCAGCAGCACTTCCGGTTTCCAGTTCAGCAGTTTTCCGGCAAGTGTGATATCCGGTTGCCGTACCTTCGGGTCATCCACAGGCAGCGGATTGAAACAAATTTCGGATGAACTGCCGCAGATTTCGCATATCTCCCGCGCGAACGCCAGCACGGACATTTCACGCGGATTGCCAATATTTACCGGTTCGGCATAATTGCTCATGGCCAGGGCGTAAATCCCGGCAATCAGGTCTGCCACATAGCAGAAGCTCCGGGTCTGCGAGCCGTCGCCAAACACCGTCAGCGGCTCCCCTTTCAGGGCCTGAAGCATAAAGGCGGGAACCACACGTCCGTCATGCGGGCGCATACGTGGGCCATAGGTGTTAAAGATGCGGACGATCCTGGTTTGCAACCCATGAAAACGGTTGTAAGCCATGGTCATGGCCTCGGCAAAGCGCTTGGCCTCGTCGTACACGCCGCGGGGCCCGATTGGATTCACATTGCCCCAGTAGGACTCCGACTGGGGATGCACCAGGGGATCGCCGTAGGTCTCCGAGGTGGAGGCGAGCAGATAGCGCGCATTTTTCGCGCGCGCCAAGCCCAGGGTCTTATGGGTGCCCAGGGCGCCCACCTTCAAGGTTTGGATGGGCAGTTCCAGATAGTCCACGGGACTCGCCGGCGACGCAAAATGAAAGACAAAATCAACATCCCCCGGAACGTAAATAAACTCGGTGACATCATGCTTGATGAACTTGAAGTTTTCATTACCTGATAAATGCTCGATATTGGCCAGATTCCCCGTGATTAAATTATCCAGGCAGACAACCCGATGACCCTTGCCAAGCAGCAGGTCGCACAAATGCGACCCGAGAAACCCGGCGCCACCGGTCACTACAGATACTTGTTTTCTTTCCGTCTTTACAGCCATATATTGTCTCCTGCATTAATAAAATCGTTGGAAGTTACCATGTCCGGGGCAATGGTGACAAGCACAGCGACAAAGAAAGAAGGAGAAATTAGCGGCCGGGCCTGTCAGGACCTGTTTTCCAGGGAAATCTCTGGATACAACTCGCGGATGAAGGCGCGAATCTCTTTCTCGTGCTCAAGCGAATCCAGGTCACGCGTGCCCGCCAGGGAAATATAGGCCCAGCGGTGAGCCACATTCCGGAATATGCGGTCATAGGCCATCCAGAACATACGGGCCAGGTTATCAGGTGTTTCGCGGTCCTTGCCAACAAACCAGTAAGCGTAATACTGCGGGACATCAACCTTTCCGCTGTTTGCCGACGTGTATTCACGGACCAGCTCGAGCAACTTGATATCCAGTGGCGCGCGGTTTAATAAAGGTACTTTTATTGTGTGTGTTTTCACAATCGTACGCCCCTGCCCCTGCACACAACCCTCCGGACGGTGGATACTCGACCGTTCCACGCCACTCAAGACGATGGAAACAAATATGGTCTTTCCTGCCGGATTAACGTACCGCTTCTTGACGACCACCGTATCGGAAGGCAAAATTTGCTTCTCCTGCAATGAAAGCGACCCCAGCACTCCCCCACAAACCGGGCACACATCCAGGTTCTGCAACTGGCTGGCCACAAACTCACGTTGGCACTGATCATTGAGGCAGAAACGCATATCGCTGCCCGTCCAATCATCCACTTGGGCAGGAAGCACTGTTTTGACACCCGCCTCATCCGAATTACGCACATCAACCGTGAACGCCAGGGCCAGAGATGTGAAAATCATCAATGCGATGATGTTGAAATAGGGCTTATAAACGTTTGTTTCCATTGTTTCCACACCTGTGA
This sequence comes from Spartobacteria bacterium, assembly GCA_009929845.1. GTDB lineage: Bacteria > Verrucomicrobiota > Kiritimatiellia > RZYC01 > RZYC01 > RZZM01. Next base: position 23,028 of record RZZM01000014.1, on the reverse strand, counting down.
ATAATCTGCATTAAGCATGTTTCCCACGGCAATCATCAGCGAGATCGCCACGCCAAAGACCACATAGCCTGAATAATCATGATATAGTTTGGAGGCAAATTCCTCGCCAAAGGCCTCTGCAACAAGCCCGATGGAAGTAATGCGGGCAATATTTCCGATGACGGCCAGCGGGATGGAGGACATGAACAACACCCACTTTTTCATCACGGTTTTTTGAGTAAAGTAAGCATAAACCGCCGTCAGCGCAGTCAGGGCCAAGAGAGATCGCAATCCACTGCAGGGCGAGGCCACATCAAAATTAAACCCTCCGGACAGCGAATAAATGGCCGACCCCGAGCGTTCAACGGCAATGCCAAGTCCGTTCAAAAGGTGCGTGGCCATCACCGTCATGATCATGCGCAAGGGGAACGTCATCTGATCCAGGAAGTTCATCGGCACACAAAAAATCAGATATGAACACGGGAAAATGAGCAGTTTAGCCACCTCCCATCCGTACAGGTAGAACGGCAGCCCCCACAACAGGAGAATGAGGGCAAATACAGATACGCGGGTCTGTTGCGCCTTAGCGCTCAAATAATGCAAGGCCAGCGCCGCCACAACAACCCATAGTCCTGTCTTACAGATATGCTTGGGCGCCGCGATAAATTCTTTTCGCCTATACCAGATCACGCCAAGGCTCACGAAGGGGATCAGCCAGGCATGGGAAAAGTCGTCGCCCATATTTTCCCACCGCCCCAGCATCCACTGAAACGTGGAACGTCCGTAGAGTTTCGTATTTGTGGTATTTCCCAGGAAATGATACATGCAGAATATCAATCCCGCAATCACAGCCAAAAACCCGATGTGCATCAGATCCTCTTTTGACAACGCCGCCAAATGAAGTCGCTCATTCCATACTTGTATTCTGCTGTCCGATTTTTGTTTCATGGTGTCCATATCGCAATGTACAATACCCCCCTGACATGAAAAGTCAAAACCGCATTTGTCGGCATTTATTTGGCGTCCACAACAATAATATCAAGCGGTTTGCTCATGACCAGCCCTCCTTTTTCGAGAGAACACCCCGCCTGAAGGCGGACAGGACCTTGTCCAACCTCTTCTGTATTAAATTGATACACATTATCTTCTTTCCGGGAGCCCACAATGCGTTCATTCGCATACAGGCGAATTGTCCCGTCCGAAAGGCCGATAGGTTCAACCACCAATTCCACGACTTCACCAATGGCAATGTGCTCTATATCCCCAGCATACCGCACAGCAAGGGATTGTCCGTGGTTATTGACTTCAAATGACTTCGTGGCCATGGTCTGCAGGCTGACTTCTGTTCCGAAGCGGGTTACCGCGCGCAACTCATGCCAACCGTCGGAGAGTGTTGTTGTATCAATTTCGAGCGGATTGGCCGTAGCGGATACCACCGGCTGCCCATCTACATAGTAGGCCACCCGGCGCGGCCCGCGCGGTGCGCCCAAAATATCCACATAAAATGTCGCCTTCCCGGCAACAGGCCCTTCATTCAGAGAGACAATTGTCAGCATCATGTTTTGCGCCCAAGGCTTTGACAACGGCTCGCCCATCATCAGCAACTGCAAGGGACAGCGCACGGACTGGTAGAAACTCTCGATGAGCGAGCACCCGCGCGCGTAATGCACATAAAAAAAAGCGCTGGGAAATTTCGGCCAGAGCGCATAAGGCTCAGTCACCGCTCCCGCAGATGCCGTGGCGCCGGCCGCCAGCCATCCGGTGACTTTCGTATGGTCATCCCTGGAAAAATCACCGGCAAAACTGGTCAGGTGCTCAGCCATGCACCCGGGCATAAACGTTCCCATCTGTGAGGTATTTATATACATAGCGCCCGCCAAGACCCCCATGATGGATGTGCCTTTTGCCGGATAATTCGATGAAATCACACTACGCACGTTCAGGGCGGCTAACATACCCGAAGCATCCGCATATTGCCATTGCCGACAGGTTGAGCGGACGTCCTCCGAGGTTACAAAATAGATCGTTCCGCGCGGTTTGGCGCCGTCGCCCAGGGTCCCCTTTTTGAGGACATTAACGGCCACCGGCATGGGATTGCCCCACCGCCCTGTATGCCCCAACACCATACTGGGAAACCCTTTTTCACTTTGCACAAAGTGTTCAAAGGACTTCGATGGAAGCAGGTTGTGCTGGTCGGGACCCGGCCCCCTGTAGTATGGAGAACTATAGGCGCCCTTCTCAACCACATCCATATCAGGAATAACACCGCCAGTCAGCGTGATTCCCTGTAACGAAATAACGGGCGTCCCCTCGTCGGCATACTTCAGCGGAAAACCCGTCGAATAGGCCCAGGCCAGGATGCGATCACGCAGGTTGCGACGGTCAATCTCCTCATTCACCGGGATCCATATCTCATCATTGAACTGCCGCTCCGACACATTTACTTCTGTATCGGAAGAGGTGGTCACATAGATAACGTTTTCCAAAGGAATACCCCGAATCCGAACATAATGATTGGCCAGCGTCAGGGAATCCGGCGACGCCATATTCACGATCAGCGCCAAATTATTGGGACCAAAGGCCTGTACACATGCCAGGCAAACGGTAAAGAACAAAAAAGTCGTCACAAAAAATTTATCACATCGCATAGATATCACCTGCCATTTTAATACGCCCCATGACTGTTGATGACAGCCCGGACGGTACGGACCGCGATAACCGCATCAAGCCAGATGGACCAGTTCCGCACGTAGTAGGCGTCCCACCGCTCCATCCCCCGGGTACCTGATTCACTCCGCCCGGAGACCTGCCACAGCCCGGTCATGCCCGGCAGCACCTGCTCGCGCAGTCCGCGAACATAATGGGGCAATTCTTCGTGATGATACACAGGCAGGGGGCGGGGCCCCACCAGGGACATCTCCCGGCGCAACACATTGATCAACTGGGGAATTTCATCCAGCGAATACCGACGAAGGAAACGGCCCAGCAGGGTAATCCTCGGGTCTTTTTTCAATTTCCGGTTGCCTTCCCATTCCGCCCTGAGCGCAGGGTCAGCAGCCAGTTTTTCCTCCAGAACACGCTCCGCGTCAGCGATCATACTGCGGAATTTCCAGGTATGGAAGACACGTCCGTTACGCCCGACACGGTCCTGGGTATAAAACGGGAATGCGCGGTCCTGCAACCAGATCAAAACAGCTATGACGGCGCATAACGGAACCCATACCGGCGCCAACCCCATGACGAAGGTCACCTCGACAAGCTGCTTGAGCCCTCGCGCCGCGGGATTAAGCAGATTGCGGATCAGCTCCAGCCCCAACACCCCCATGAAATCATGCGCGGAAACCCACAGGGACGGGATTTCCAGTAGATCCGGAATTAATATCACCCGCCTGTAATGCGCCAACGGGCCCTCCAGCAATTCCTGCAGGCGTTCCCGGGGAATCTGCCGGACGCCAATAATAGCGAAAGGAGCCTCCGGAGAGAACTCGTTCATGGTCCCCAGTACTGGATACCCAAACCGTTTTTCACCTGGAACCGCGCCGTCCTCAAATATACCATAAGGAATAAACCCCAACCCCTGTTCATATGTAATGACATCCAGCACATGTTCGACGGAAGGATCGGAGCCATAAATAACCGTATGGGCCCCCCATTGCCTGATATTAATCAATATCCGTTTGACCCCGGTTCGGCAAAGCGGAATCAGGGGTACGGCAAAGAGATAGGTCAGCAGATACTTGATTCGGCTGGTAACATCCGCCGATTTGCTGAGGAACATGACCACCGTGGCAATACCGAACATGGAAAGGAGAAGCACCTGCGTCCTGCGCAACTCTTCAACGGGGCCCAACCCCCAGCTCGGGGCCAGGCGAAAAATGACCGCGCCCACGCACCACACAGGAACCAGCAGGAAACCCCTGGATGGCGGGATGTGCGAATCCTTCAAAATATAGCGAATCGTTCCCGCCGCCAAAAGCGCGACAAGGAGCACCAGCGTATCGCTGGCCAACAAGGCAAGCGCATTACCTATCCACCGCCGGTAGTATGTCATCAAATCCTGTTGGTCCATCCAAACTCTCTATTCCATATTTACATCAAGAGCAAAGCGCTCTATATTGTCAGGCACATCATGCGCATTAAACTCACATACCTTTTTAGCGTTATCCTGTGGATAATTACAACATTCAATTCACCCTCCTTGGCGGGAATCAATCCGCTTCACACGCTGGTGGTCGTCAATGACAACAGCGCCAACGCACAGGCGCTCGGTCATTATTATCGCAGCCAATGGAATATTCCCTTCCAGAATGTCTGCCACATCTCAGCCACTACCAACTATACGATACTTGCCGTCGATTACACCAATCAAATTTACACCCCGATACAGGACTACATTCAGCTGGCAGGCCTGAGCAACCAGATTGATTGCATAGTGCTTTGCGGAGACATGCCCTACCGCATCAGCAGTTATTCCGGCGCCGCTTTCGACATGAACGGGCTCCCCTCGGTGCTGTATTATGGATACCACACCGCGGCCCCCCCCTGTGAACTTCCTTCCTCCACAAGCAACCGTTATTACGCCACTGAGCATTTTTTCACCAACAACACGGCAAATCCCGGACAACCGGCCTCTATCTGTTCCTTTCTGACCGGATGGACCTTCGACCAGGCGCGCCAGGTTGTCGACCGCAGCAAACAGGCCACCTTCTCTTCGCCCCCTGGCGTCATATATATGCTCCATACCATCGACACCGATCGCAGTATACAATGGCCCCGCTACAACAACACGGATTTTGCCTGCAGGTTTATTGATGCGCCCCTCACCTGTGATATACGGGATGCAAACACATTGAGCGGCGTCACCAATATTGCGGCGTACATGCTTGGTCTTCCATCAATTATCTGGGATATACTTTCAAATCAATTTGTTCCAGGGGCCCTGGGCAATCTCGTAACGTCCTTTGGGGGGAACCTGTTTGAAAACAATGAAATGATTCAAATGTCTATTTTGACCTGGCTTCGCGCCGGATGCGCCGGGTCATACGGAACCTGCCGGGAACCTTGCGCGTACACTCAAAAATTTCCCGATCCCCTTATACACTACTATTATGCACGCGGGTTCTCACTGGGCGAGTGTTTCTACATGGCCATACAGAGCCCCTATGAGGGGGTCGTGGTCGGCGACCCCTTGTGTACCCCCTATGCGCACCCTGCCGCTCTTGCGGTGACCGGACTGGCTTCGAACAGCACCGTCAGTAATGCCGTTTCCCTCACCATTTCCGCCCAGGCGGCTGATGCCAACAAACCCGTTGGCCGGATTGACGTTTACCTTGACGGCTACTTTCATCAGACGATCTTCGAAGCCCGGCCGGAAGCATCCAACACCGTGAGCGTTACCATTGACGGGACCACCCGGTCTGTGACGGTAAACAAGGATGAAGCGCTGTACAGTGTCGTTTCGCGACTTGCCAGTCAACTGAACGCGTCCCCGCCGTTGAATATCCTGGCCACGCCGGTATCCGACAGATTGTCGATCCGCCAAACAACGCTGGGGATTCCGGCAACCAACATCGGGGTATCTACCGCCATGTCCATTGGAACCGGGACCAACCTGAACCTCTTCAGTTATTCGCCTGAAACACATTTTTTGGAAACGCGCTACCAGGCCCGGGAGCAGGTGACATTGGAAGGGGGCATAATCAGCGGCGATGTGGTTACCGTCATCATCACAACCCTGGACCATCAGACCGTGACAAACCGGGTGACCGCCCAGACCAACATGATCCCCTATCTTTTCATGACCAACCTGATGCATGTCATTAATACGGATCCCGCCCTGACAGGCAGCGATGGTTGCGAAATGAAGTACGCCAAGGGATTTGGCACATCTACCGACGCGCACTTTTTTTCCCGGACAAACTCCTGGGAGGGCTCCGGACTGTATCTGAATTACCAGGTCCAACCTGCCCCGGGCAGCCCGCTGACCAATTCGAGTTTCAGTGATTATTTCAATGACAACGCGGATGACCTGTACGGCCGCGCCATGGTATTCCTGGGTTGCGGCGCCTCCAACGCAGACGTAGCCTTCTCGCTTGATCCCGCCACCCTGGGGTTATCGGACGGACCGCACACCCTCCAGGTGGCCGCCCGGGAAGGAACCGCCGTGGGCACCGTCGCGCTCCTGGAGGTTCCGTTTGAGGTCAGGCGCAACGATCTGGCCTGCCTGCTGAGCACCCCCGCGCCATACGCGAATTTTTCCCGCGGACAGGTCATAACAGCCACGGTAGAAACCGTAACCGGCAGCGGCGCCGTCACCCAGACAGCGCTCCGGGCCGGGGGCCGGGTGGTTGCGGTCACCAACACCTCAACGGCCATCTTTGCCGTCTCCACCACCAACATAGGCGCTGGCGCCATCCCGTTTCAGGGCACGGCGTGGCGGGACGACGGCGCCGTAACCGACAGCGAGATAACATGGGTCCGGATTTACCTGGACACCGACACCAACAGCCTCCCGGACTGGTGGACCTATCAGTATTTCGGGACGTCCACCAACGTGCCCGCCGCGGAAGATCCGGACGCTGACTCCTGCATTACCCTCAGTGAATATATCGCCGATACAGACCCGACAAACACGCACTCCTACTTCCATGTATCCATCACGCCGGCGACCAACCAAATCAAGCTGGACTATATCAGCAGCCTGTATCGCAACTACACGGTCCATTACAGTGACGGCCCCATAACGGACGCCCACGCCTGGTCGCTTGCCGACACCAACATATATCAGGGCGAGCCCGGCAGCGCCTGCTGGTATAACAACAGCACCAACGGCCCCCTTTTGACCAACACCCTTCGTTTTTACAGGATCAAAGCCATCGTGCCCTGACCCCCCTCGCCATCCCTTTTCTTTTTTCACTTCCACACGGACGTCCCCCGAAACAAAGGTTGGGTGCCCGGCGGTCATATTATCAGTTTGACACACTTCTCTTCCACATCAATACTGTCGCCATGATATCACAAAAGAGACAAATGAACATGCTTATTGGCAACGGGCGAAAAGCAATTACTTATCAGGTCAAAGAGCGGGCATGAAAAAAATTTCCGTTATTTTTGGAACAAGACCAGAGGCTATAAAACTTGCGCCGGTCATATTGAAGCTCAAGGAGCTGGAAGGGGTGGCATGCCATATTTGCGTTACCGCACAGCATCGACAGATGTTGGATCAGGTATTACAGGTTTTTGATATTACGCCGGACGTTGATTTGGACTTGATGACCGAAAACCAGACCCTGCCAGGTTTTACCGCAAAGGCGATCGTTCAACTAAGCTCATACTTGATGCAGGAGAAGCCCGACCTGGTCTTGGTTCAGGGAGACACAACAACCGTGCTCTGCGCAACGCTTGCGGCGTTTTATCAGCATATACCCATTGGACATGTAGAAGCCGGCTTGCGAACCTGGGACCTTTCTGCGCCTTGGCCGGAAGAGGCCAACCGTGTTTTAACGTCCCATCTGGCATCATTGCACTTCGCGCCAACGCGCACAAGCCGGGATAATTTATTGCGCGAAGGGGTGCCGCGCAAAAATATCCATGTAACCGGAAATCCCGTTATTGACGCCTTGTTTTTAGCGTTGAAAGAGGCCAGGAAGGTGGCGCCGGTCGTTCCGGGACTTCCCGATGATTGGCCCCACTTATTCACAGAGGAGGGTCGGCGCCTGGTGTTGATTACTGGGCATCGCCGGGAAAATTTGGGCGAGGGATTCGAGGATATCTGCCGCGGTGTTTCCCGTTTGGCTCAGCAGTTTCAAGATGTGCACTTTGTGTATCCGGTTCATCTGAATCCCAATGTCCGCAAGACCGTACATTCTATTCTGGGCACAAGGGGGCCGGGGGCTCTTGGGCAGAAGAATATTCATTTGATTGAGCCGTTGTCCTACCTGCCCTTTGTGCGATTGATGGATTCGGCTTATCTCATCCTGACAGACTCGGGCGGGGTTCAGGAAGAGGCTCCCAGCCTGGGAAAACCTGTACTGGTCATGAGAACAAAGACAGAACGACCGGAGGCTGTGCAGGCGGGAACGGTACGGATCATGGGGACAAAGACCGGGCAAATCGTCCGGCAAGTAACCCGCCTGCTAACCCGGGAAAGTGAATATGGAAAAATGAAGCGGGCACACAACCCCTATGGCCGAGGGGATGCCGCGGACAGAATTATACATGTGCTTCGCCGACGAGGCTTCGCATGATGATGGAATCAGAGCGAAAGCGGCTGGCGCGACGTTGTGTTTCCCATGTACAGCGCTGGCTTTACCTCCTGGCGGGTAAGCATCGGGGCAAGGATGAGCTTCAATCCTTGGGCTTTGAGCGTATGCGACGGGTTCTCCTGACGGGGATTTCGGGGGTTGGCGCAACGGGGTTGATATCGCTGGTATCCCTTATTTCCATTCCACTCACGGTTCGTTATCTGGGCACTGTACGATATGGCGTTTGGGTGATTGTGAATAGCATGCTTACATGGCTGACAGTCAGCAATATGGGGTTGGCGGGCGCCGCGCTCGTAACAACGCTTGCCCATGCATTGGGTCTGAACGATATTCAGAAAGCGCGGCAATTAATTTCATCCAGTATCTTTATTTTGTGCCTGATGGCATTATTAATGGGGTTGGTGCTGTTCTTGTGCTTCCCGCTTATACCCTGGATGCGCATTGTCAATGCGGAGGGGTTGATGAGCGCGGATGAATTAAATGCAGCGATCATGACGGCCGCCGCATTTTTTTTGTTGATGTTTCCACTCAGCACATTTGATGCCGTTTATTCCGGCTTTCAGGAAGGCTACATCATGAATGTCTGGAATGTGGGCGCGAGTGTGCTTTCATTGCTGGCGCTGATTGTTGTTACACGCATGGAGGGCGGACTGCCCCTTCTTATTGTGGCGTTGTTCGGTTCTCGGCTGCTGATTGCCGCGGTAAATCTGTTCTATCTTTTTGGTTATTTGCACCCGGAGGTGCGTCCATCCTGGCGAACTATAAACATGTCCTCTATTCGTGAACTGCTGGGGTTGGGCTGGAAATATATGGCTCAACAACTGGCTGGCATGGGGATGTATCAGGTGCAGCCCTTACTGATTACACGCTTTCTCGGACCGGAGCAGGTGGGCATCTTTAATATTGCCCAAAGGCTGCTGACCATTCCCTTGTTGTTTGTTCAGATGTTTTCAATGCCGCTTGTTCCTGCCTATGGGGAAGCGCGGGCACGGGCGGATTGGGGTTGGATTCAACGGACATTGCGGCGTTCGGTATGGTCTTCCCTGTTTGTTGCGGGGGCCTTAATCTTGCCCATTGCATTTGTCCTGCCCTGGCTGTGCCACTTGTGGATGGGGGCGCACGTTCAGGTAGATGCAGTCTTTATCGGGATCATGTCCTTATATATCCTTGTCAATGCGTCTATTACGCCCATTGCGGTGTTTTTTTCAGGTTTTCAGTGGATGGGATCACAAGCAGTTATCGCGCTGGCAAACACCGGAGTAAACGTATTGCTGGCGTTGTATATGCTTCGTTTTGCGGGATTAAGCGGCATGGCCTGGAGCATGTTGGCAGGCATATTGGCTAATGCGGCGGGTCAATGCATATCATTGCTCGTTTTCAGAAAAACAACCGAACACATTGATGGTGCACCATGAAACGAATAGAAAGCTCTTTAAGCGCACACGGTTTTGTTGTGGTTGACCTTGGGGCCGGCTTTGCAGGGGCGAGCGATGTGCTGAAACCGTTTCACCCGCTGATAACATGGATTGAGCTGGATGCAGCCAATACATCCGAACGGGTTTCAGCGGATTACAAGAGGCATGAGTTCATCACGCAAGCCATTGCAGAATCAGAGGGGAAAAGAACGTTTATTCGTCGTGTGTTCCCAAACGCTTCCTCCTTGACCATGCCGCGCGGAGCGTTGGTTAAGGGTTATGGATTGGAACGTCATTTTTCGGAGGACCGGCGCTTGGAATTGGAAGCGATTACATTGCCCCAGCTCATGGTCCAGCTTGGTCTTTCGCGTATAGATTGGCTGAAGACTGATTTGGAAGGCCTTGATGGCCCGGTGCTATATGCCTCAAAAATGTATCTTAATACAGCGCTTGTGGTTCAATCAGAGCTGAGATTTCAGCCTTTTTATGAACGGGAGCCCTCCATATTTGAGGTCGGTGTTTTCATGCAGAACATGGGATTTGAGATGATCCAACTTCACACAGAGTCGTGGAAGTACCGCACGCAACGATCCGCCATCATGCGGAATGGAAGGGCGGCCTTTGCGGACGCCGTTTTCTTTCTCGCGCCGGAGGTGATTCGGCAAAGAATGCCTGAACAATATCAAGCCGCCATAATCAAGCAGATATTAATCGCGTGTCATTACGGCTACAGCAATTATGCGGAATATTTACTTGAACAAAATACCGCCTGGATGGATGAGAAACTCTTCTCGGAATTGCACATCCTTATCCGTCCAGCGTCGCCGACGTTGTCTGCTTTGACTCGAGTGGTCAATGGTCTGGCGAGATACAGAATAATGCATCCATTCATCAGGCAAATGCGTCGAATGGGCGCCCTCTTGTATCGTGCGGCGGCCTGTGTGCCGGGACATCCGCATGTGGCGGATTGGTAGAACCGCTTTTAACGAAGGAGAAGGTATGAAAGAACATATGGACATAAATCGCATTTTACTGCGGGCGGAACGATCGGTCGCGTTTGAATCGCCTGATCATAACGTACCGTGGGGTACGCGCCTCGACAACAGCCGCAACTTGCGCTTCAATGAAAAGCTCGCGCGCCTGTACAGTCCGGACCGGGAACGGCCCGTGAGTGTTTTAGATTTGGGTTGCTCCGGCGGCGGATTTGTTCGTTCCCTCCTGAATGCGGGTTTTTTTGCGATGGGCCTGGAGGGAAGTGATTATTCATTTGTGCGCAAGCGCGCGGAATGGCGAACAATTCCCGAACATTTATTCACATGTGATATTTCTAAGAAATTTCGCATTGTCCAGAATAACGATGCGCAAGAGGCACCCGTTCATTTTGACGTAGTGACTGCATGGGAGGTGGTGGAGCATTTGGCGGAGCGTGAACTGGATCAATTGACCGACAATGTGCAGACACATTTGGCGGAAGACGGATTATGGATCATGAGCGTGTCTTCCGAGGATGATATGGTAAATGGCGTGAATCTTCATCAGACCGTCAAACCGGCGGATTGGTGGATACATTTCTTTGCGGAACGTGGGTTGCATCATCTTCCGAGCATGGTGGATTATTTCAATACACAATTTGTTCGGGGCCCCAAATATGGCGCGCTGCACAGTTTTCATCTGGTTTTGTCGCCATCTGCCGACAAGAATCCCGCACCACCCCGGGAAGGCTTGACCGAACGGCTCTATGACCGCTGGTTGGGTAGCGCGATACAACGGCGATTGTCCCGTTGGATAGTGGGGCCAACGGACTTATGATTGACATTAGTCATCCGGAAATCCGTCGTTTTATTCTCGTGGACACATGTCTTCATTCGTGGGCAGGGCACCATGCGATGTACGCGAACAGCCTCTGTCAGGCCGCCAAGGAAACGGGAATGGATATTCGCATTGCGGCTCCGATAGATGCCGATCAAGCCTTGGCGAGCGTATTACCACTTTATCCCATATTCAGCGCAGAAAAGGGAGCGGGTGGACCTCGCATCCTGTTGTCTGTCAGGCATGCATGGCATTTTTATCGTAGTTTGAAACGGTTGTGTGCGCTTGATTTTTCAGAGCCAACAATCGTGTACGTGGATAACGCCAGTCATCACGAATTATTACGGTGGGCCACGTTTATGAGTGTTATTCCATCACACTCGCCTATTGCCTGGATTTTCATGTTACGCAGACTTTGTCATGATATAGAAACTCGCCAATGGAAGGAAGGACGCCTGCATTATAAGATGGCGTTTCACTTGTTTGCGGCAAGGCATGGACGCGCAATATCCTTTGTTACCGACAGCGAGCGCCTTCAGACACAGTACCAGGGCTTGACGAAGGCCCCAATTCATATTGTACCTATCCCGCATACGCTTATCCCAGCGCGTCATACCCCGGAAACAAAGAAAGATAGGTTGATTTTCGCATTTCTCGGAGATGCCCGGGCCGAGAAAGGCATTCTGGAGCTTATGGAAGCTGTTCCGCTTGTTCATGCCGACCCGGACGGCGTAGACATTCACTTTATTATCCAGGCACATCAGGCATCATACCGAGATGAGCGCGTTACTGACGCATTTGAACGACTGCGGACAAATGGCGATGCACGCATTCAACTGCCGGATACGGCATTACCTCAGGAACAGTATTATGGCATAATTGATCGCGCGGATGTAATCTTATGTCCATATGAACCCTCACGCTACCAAACTACATCCGGCCCCTTCACAGAAGCCCTCGCAACAGGCACGCCAGTGATTGTGAGCGCCAATACCTGGATGAGCGACCAGCTAAAGCAATATGGCGCCGGTATTACATGCGACAAACGCTCACCGGGTGCTCTGGCTTATGCCATCTTGCAAATGAAGCGCCAGTATTCCAGCATGAAGCGCCAGGCCGAGGAAACACAGGGGGCATGGCAGGCCATTCATAATCCCCGCAATTTCATGAGAACCCTCATGGAGATCGCGACGGCATGAACATGAAACCAAAGTTGCTCATGGTGACACCGTATAGTTTTGTACACGCTTACAGCGGAGTGTTGTATTTGGCGGATGCCTTATTCCAGCGTGGAGTGGACATTCGATTGCTCAGTCCAATACAGCGCGAATACGCACATTTATGTCCCACCAGACCCTATCCCATCATCGACTTATCGCAGTTGCCTTTTGGGAATATTCCGAAATTTGGAGGGATGGTCAAAGTAGCAGACATTATTCGCGAGGGCGTAGCATTGGGGGGCGATCTACTCGTTAACGATTATGCTTACTACCAGCAGGCTGTATGGCTGAAGCGGCTACGTCCAAACGTAAAGATGATCCATTATGTTACGGAATATCTCACACCTGAAGATTTCCCGCACGCGCGAGGCATCAGGGCATATGAACGGCATAGTGATTTGGCGGACTTGGTGGTGGACGTGGAGCCCAACCGCGCGCGGATGCGACAGAAACGTTATGGAATTTCTAAGCAGATATGCATTCTGCCAAACACCCTGCCATCAAACGGAGTTCCCCGGGCAGGACGAAGCGGGCTCCTTTCTAAACTCGCCGGTCATGAACTCCCGACCAATCGTTTTGTACTCCTTTATGCAGGAACAGCACATCCGAACATGTCATTTGATGGTTTGCTGGAGGCGATCGCGCGATGTACACAACCGATCTATCTGCTGGGTTTCATTCGGGGCGAGGCATTTCGTGTAAAGGAATGGCGCAGGGTTATGGAGGATAGGCTGGGACAAGCTGGCGGTTGTTTGTGCGATGCAGTACCCCGGCAGGATTTGTTATGTGCGCTGCATGAGGCGGACGGTGGACTTATCTACTATCCCCCAGGCGATGAACCGTCTTTCAATCAATTATATTGTGCGCCCACTAAATTATATGAGTATCTGGCGGCTGGCCTGCCGGTACTGGGAACAGCTAATCCGTCGTTGCGGCAACTGTTGGAAACGAACGGGCTTGGTTGCTGTGCCTCTGAAGATTCCCCGGACGGATTGGCGAAGGCCTTGGAGAAACTGGCAAATTATTTTGGAACGAGAGACAGGGAAAAAAGAAAGACCATATCTGACTATTTTCATACGTTTCTCTCCTTTGAAAAGGCCAGCCCTCCTGTGGTGGAAGCGATATGGAAATTACTTCAGAAATCGTGATAAGAGAAGTCCAACACACAACAGGGCATGTGGTAATAATGGAAGGATGATTTAATGAAAGAGGCATCCAAAACAAGAGCGTTATGGAGTGAGTTCGAGAAAAGCCTGATCACAGGGACAGGTATTGATATTGGGTGTGGGCCGGATCCGGTCACGCCGGAGGTGGATTGCTTTGATGTGGATGATGGGGATGCCAATTATATTACACAACATGTAGACAAAACCTATGATTTTGTTTTTTCCTGTCACTGCCTGGAGCACATGCATGACCCACAACTTGCATTAAATGAATGGTGGAAGCTGGTCAATCCCGGGGGGCATCTGATTGTTGTTGTACCAGATGAAGATCTATATGAGCAGGGCTATTTCCCTGGTATCTTTAATACAGATCACAAGAACACATTCACCATTTCCAAGCAAAAAAGTTGGTCTCCGCGTTCTCATAATATCCTGGATATTGTCAACGGGTTAGAAAACAGCGAATTACTTCAAGTCAAATTGCAGGATGAAGGATATAACAGGACGTATCTGAACTTTGCCAAATATCCACGGCTTCTTGCGCGCACCGGGCTTTTTTCGCAACTGCTGATTCGATTCGTCTTCAAAAGGTTAAAGTCGAAATGGCGTCTATACTGGTTGCTCAATCTGTTCCAGTTGCCGATTGATCAAACCGTTGATGACGCGGTAGCACAGATCCAGTTTATTGTACGTAAGAAAAGTTGACCCTGCGGCTAGTTGGACTGCCAAGCGAAGACAGTCTTTCAGGGCAACCGCTTATGCCTGCACGCATCCATAATCACACGGATCAAAAACACGGGGTTTCCCAGGAGATACCGTTTCCACAAACGCCCCGGCTCATACAACAAACGTCCAAGCCACTCGAAACCAGTCGCTGTAAAAAACGCAGGAGGACGACGGCTCACGCCCGCCATATAGTCGAGGGCGGCCCCGCCGGTCAGGGCAATGTTCGCCTGTATCAACGGCCAATTCTCTGAAAGCCATTTTTCCTGCAGGGGCATTCCGAAGGATGTCAGAAGAATACGCGCACCCGATTCGTTGATGGCCCTGATCACCGACTGATTTTCCTCACTTTGCCTTTCCTTGTTGAAAAACCCATGGTGCACACCCGCAATATTCAAGGCAGGACAGGCATGTACAAGTTTTGTTCTCGCCTTTTCGGCGACCCCGGGCACGCCACCCAGCAGAAATAGCGAAAACCCCTGTGCGGCACAAAACTCGCAAAAAAGGGGAAACCAATGGGCATAAGTGATTTTTTGGGGGATACATTTTCCCTGCACCCGGGCCCCCAGCATCACGCCATGCCCGTCACAAAAGACATATTCAGCCGCATTCAGAAATTGTTTAAACCATGGTTGCTCATAGGCAATATTCATGGCGTTGACATTCACATTAGCGACAATCGCATGGGCATTATCTGCCATGAGATGCGAGATTGTTTCATGTAATTGATCAATGGTGAACAAATGAATCGGTACACCGAGTAATCGAATACATTCTATCTTACCTTTTTTCACAATACTAAATTATATACATCCAGAATGGCAGAAGCCACTCGTTCCCAACTGAAATAAGAAGCTCGCTCAAAGCCGGCTCGAACTAATTCACTCCGTTTTCGTTCATCTGTTGCCAGTGTTAGCAGTGCTTCTCCCAATTGCTCATAATCCAGGGGGTCAACTTGCAGAGCAGCCGTCCCGACCACTTCAGGAAGACTTGTCGTATTGGATGTAACAACCGGAGTCCCACAACGCATTGCTTCCAGGGGCGGCATCCCAAATCCTTCACATAACGACGCATAACAGAAACAATCTGCCAGATTATACAACGCCGGCAAATCTTCATCAGAAACATACCCCAGAAAACGAACGCGTGCTCCTATACCCAGCGCGTCTGCCATTTTCTGCAATTCCGGCTTCAGCTCGCGCGTATCGCCAGCGAACACGAGTTCATGGTCTACCTTGTCGGCAATAGTAGCAAACGCGCGGATAGTCGTTGCGGCATTTTTATTTTTGGCCAGGGAAGAGACTCCCAATATGAATTTTTTATTCAACATGTACTTTTCTTTTATGACACACAAAAGGCCCTCTTCCAGCACACGAAACGTTGATTTGACGCCACAATGAACAACAACGCCACGATGTTCATCATAAAACGGAAACATGTTTAGAAACTCATTCCTGACATATTCAGACAAAAACAACACCGCATCCGCATGGCGCGCCACATTGGAAATGTGTTTTGCAAACGCCATATGATGCCATGTTTTACATGCTTCAGGATAAGTCAGCGCATACAAATCATGCACTGAAACTACAACGGGAATATGACAACGACGCGGCATGATGGCATTGGTTGTATGCAAAACATTAATGTTTGGCAACCGCCTTACTTCGCGCGGCAGCCGATACTGCATCCAAAGAATCTCCCGATTTATCGTGTCGTACGCGCGCAGTACACGATTTGATCGCGAAAATCTGGGATGATAAGACACATCATGCGCCACAATACGTTCAGGCATTTGATCAAATTCATGAAGGATCTCTTGAATGTACCGATTCACTCCAGCCTGGGTGATGTGAATCGATGATGTTTCAAATGCAACATGAATCATTTTCAAATCCCTACAATAATCCGCTTTTTCAGCGGTGGCGCAGACACATTCGTTTTCCGGCGACCGATGCTCTGATCAGATTGCCACAGGGCCCACATCAACCCCAAAAATATCGGAACCTGTGTAATGACGGGCTGGGAGCTTCCCGCCAGAAGATTTACAACACTTAAACAGAAAAAATAGGCGAACAATGCTTGAAAATATCGTTTTAGCACCTGGCTGTTCCATGTCTTGTTCATATTCAGCACGGCAATCCTTATTTCATTTCCAACAAAAAGCACTGAGGTCAACAGCCCCGGGATGCCCAGTAGAATCAACAATTCCAGACTGCCATGATGAAAACTCCCGACGTGGATAAAATAATCCAATTGAAATGATTGCGAAAACGCACTGCGCTGCATCAACTCCACCACATCATAATCAAAGGTATATCCACGACCAATCAGCAGATATTGAGGAATCAAAGACACCGTGCGTGACCACAACATTTTTCGCCAATCTATTGTATCAGCAGCATCCAGGGTCGCGGCGGTCTGCGCATTGATCCAGGGGAGCACCGTCAGCGTTCGCTGCACGGAAAACGGCAAGTCCTCGTAAAAAAACGAAACAACCGGAATACTTACAGCCACAGCCGCCAGAATTAGCATGATCGCCGCCCGCCTGCTTCGAGAATAGATAATGAAGATAAGGAACAGCGTGCCGGTTGTTATAATCATACCGCTTCGATAGCTGGCGGCAATGGCGGCCAATATCGACACAGCAAAAAACAGCATGTACATCATGACATTTCGAAGACCTTTGTATTCCCAGACAGCAATGGCAATCCAATACAGTGTCGTAAGGCCACCCAACATCGTCCATCGGGTTGTCCCGGATCCATCCATCTGCCCCCTATACTGTAAAAGCCCTCCTGAAGAAAAACGGACAAATAGGAACTGATGCCAAACGAGCCCCCCACTGGCCAAGAAAATACCTTGTGCAATCACCGGAACAAGAGCTAATATTGCCATAATAACAAAACATCGTTTCCATTGTTTTTCTGTCATGATCAGACGTCGGGAATAAATATAGAACGCAAAGGCTGCGACGCTCTGAATATAGATCATGCCTCCACTCTGCCCCCCACCCAACGCCCTGACACCAAAGCCGCGCACGGCGATAACCAAGAAGACATTCAGAATAAAAACAACGGCTAACGCCCAGGAACTGGGCAGAAGCAGACTTCGCTTGTCGATGATATTCTGCGCGATAATCAGGGCAACCCACACCATCAGAAGAAGCTGATACATGTAAAATTCGCCCGGCAATTTAGGAATCATAATACTGCTGTAAAGCAGCATGATTGCCAACTGGGCCATTGCATTTCGATGGCTGGTTGAAAAAACAACAAGAAGAAAAAACAGCGCAAAGTAGAATGGCGTCAGGCTGCTCATTACAAGCGCGGCAAGACACAACCCAACAGCCATAACAAAACAAAGTATAGTAACCGGTATGCGTAACACGTACTACCTCATTCCAAATCCATATTTGAGGGCGGGAGTCGCAGCAGGCCCGCGGCAAACCCTCGCCATAACATTTTCAGCTTTTCCCATCGTCGAAACAACAGAAGTCCACATGATATATACATGCGATCCGCAAAAAACAAACAAATTGCAACGCATAGAAGAAAGGGATTATGCACATTCAAGCGCAGCGCCCAAAGAGAATTGCGCGTTCCCCAGTAATGCTGTAATGGCGATACCGTTCCCGCCAACACGCCTATTTGACTGCTTTTACATGAAGCGGAGACTTTATGCCATAATTTCGAGGAGGGTATATAGAGAATTTTTTGTCCGGCATATTTTAATTTCAGGCATAATTCATAATCCTCGGAATAGGCAATAAAGGAAGGCACAAACAGCCCGAATTTTTTTATGCCATCAGCGCGAAGCAGCATACAACACCCCGAGGCAAAGGAAACGTAACGGGGGAGGGAATCCCTTCCGTCATCTTCCTCGTACATGCGTTGAAAGGATAAACGCAAACTGACAGGCCGGATCGTGCCTCCAGCATACCATATCCGGTTGGGATGGTCTGTAAAATATATTTTCGCTGTGGTCATGCAGACCTCCGGGTGCGTCTCCAAATGCCCCGCCAGCTCGCTCAGGCATTGGGGATCAACAACAGTATCGTTGTTGAGCAGCCAGATGGTGTCCGCGCCCTCCTGTATCAACAGAGCAGATGCGCGGTTGCACGCCTCCGCAAACCCGACGTTTTTGGGGTGCGCGACAACCTGGACCTCCGGATAACGTTCCCTAATTTCTGTAATGGCTCCATCCTCCGAGTTGTTGTCCCATACAAGAATACGCCAGGGCCGCAGAGAACCATCCAGCAAAGACTGAATGCATGTTCTTGTGAAATCACCGGAATTCCAATGGACTAAAACTACGCCGACTTGCATGACCCACCCACGTTAACCAAACTTCCATGCATGGCCACATAGTTCTCCGTGTGCAAGCGTGAGTCAAACAAACAAGCAGTGTCCACACCTCGTTGCGCAACCGAGTCCCGGGCCATTTTCATAGCCTGTATTTGCGCCCGCATATGCCCGCAGGATATCCGACACGCGGCCTTTAAGAACCGCGGCCGGGCGCCAACAATAGATACAATAGTACATGTCATTGTTCCTGCATTCCTCTATATCCGTGCGCCATTGTTGCCGGTTACTCCCATTTTCAAGAGAATCGCGTCAACACATGACTCCACATCAAGAACCGCTGATTGCAGGGTGATGTCTGGATGCGCAGGTTTCTCATACGGCGCGGAAACGCCAGAAAAATTCTGGATTTCTCCCTGCTCCGCCTTCCGATAGAGGCCGGCCTTGTCGCGCGCCCGGCAAATCTCTAGAGGCGCGGAAACAAACACCTCCATAAAGTGGTCCGCGCCAATTGTTTCGCGCGCCTGCGCCCGGTCCGCGGCATAAGGAGACACGAAAGCGGCAATGGTAATCAGACCCGCATCATTACATATCCGGGCCACGCCAGCCGCGCGGCGCACATTCTCCGAACGATCCCCGGCGGTAAACGACAGGTCCGAGCTGATGGCCAGTCGCATATTCTCGCCATCGAGTACATGCACCATGTGTCCCATATCAAACAATCGTTTCTCCAATGCAAAGGCAATGGTCGATTTTCCTGCACAGGGCAGGCCGGTCAGCCAAATCGTCACCGGCGGGCATGTCAGGCGAGCCATCCGCTCTTCACGCAAGACTCGGCTGTCCTTCCAGTGGACATACTTGCTTTTAGGGAGGGCATCGGGCCGGTCCTCTACAATGTAGGGGTTGGGTTCGCGGTCCAGAATCATGCCGGCGGCTACGGTTGCATTGGAAATGCGATCAATAACCACAACGTTGCCTGTCTGGCGGTTGCGGGCGTAGCTGTCAAAGAAAAGCGGTCGATGGGTATGTACAACCACACGCCCGATCTCATTCAAAGCCAGAGCCTCCGCCTGCTGTTTACGCAATGTATTGATGTCAACCCGGTAGGTTATTCGCTCTATTTCTGCCGACACCAAGTTGGTTGTCGATTTAATCAGATAGGGCCTGTTGCATGCCATGGGCTGTTCGCTCATCCAGACCAGCATGGCATCAAAGGAAGCGCCTACATGGGGCAGATTCCTTTCATGCACCAGCATATTGCCGCGACTGACATCCACATCATCTTCCAGGGTTACCGTTACCGCCATGGGAGGAAAAGCCTCATGGCATTCGCCCTCATAGGTAATGATGGAGGAAACATTCGTGGCCTGCCCGGAAGGAAGCGCCAACACCCGATCCCCGACACGAATAATCCCGGAAGCCACGGTTCCGCAATAGCCCCGGAAATCCAGATGGGGGCGCAAAACATATTGCACCGGGAAACGCAGATCAATGAGGTTGCGGTCACTGGCAATTTGAACGGTCTCCAGGTACTGCAACAGCGTCCGGCCATGAAACCACGGCATATTGGACATGGCATGAACCACATGGTCCCCCATCAACGCCGAGATGGGAATAAAATGGATATCGCTGATTTCAAGCTTCGCGGCAAAAGCCATGTAATCATCACGAATCTGGGTGAAAACATCCTCCGAATAATCAACCAAATCCATTTTGTTGACCGCCACCACGAGATGCTTGATTCCCAGCAGGGTCGCAATAAAGCTGTGACGTTTGGTCTGGGCCTGTACGCCATACCGGGCATCGATTAAAATAATGGCCAGTTCGCAGGTAGAGGCGCCGGTAGCCATATTGCGGGTATACTGCTCATGGCCGGGGGT
Source organism: Spartobacteria bacterium (assembly GCA_009929845.1). Classification (GTDB taxonomy): domain Bacteria; phylum Verrucomicrobiota; class Kiritimatiellia; order RZYC01; family RZYC01; genus RZZM01. The sequence continues at coordinate 2,268 of RZZM01000014.1, read as the reverse complement.
ATCCGCAATGATGAATTTTCGTTTAGCTGTTGAAAAATACCGATACGCCACATCGATGGTAATCCCCTGTTCACGTTCGGCCCTGAGTCCATCCGTAAGAAGGGCAGGATCAAAACCCCCGCCCGTTGTTCCGTGCGTCCGGGAATCCCGCATCACCGCCGCGAGTTGATCCTCATAGATGAGCTTTGAATCATACAACAGCCGTCCGATCAGGGTGGACTTGCCGTCATCAACACTTCCCGCCGTCAGAAACCGCAACATATCCTTCGCTTCATGCCGCCGGAGATATTCATCAACATTCATGTGTGTAGCCATGATCAGAAATAGCCTTCTCTTTTTTTCTGCTCCATGGAGCCGTCCGCGTCAAAATCAATCACACGCCCCTGCCGTTCCGAGGTCGTCGCCAGCATCATTTCCTGAACAATCTGCGCCTTGGTTTCGGCATCGGACTCAATGGCGCCTGTCAAGGGATAACAACCCAGGGTTCTGAACCGCACCTTGAGCATCCGCGGTTTTTCGTCGGGCGCCATCGGCAATCGTTCATCATCAACAAGTATGAGTGCGCCATCGCGCTCCACCACCGGCCGTTCTTTGGCAAAGTAAAGCGGGACAATAGGGATATCTTCCCGCATCAGATACAACCAGATATCCAGTTCCGTCCAGTTGGAAAGCGGAAACACCCGGATGGACTCGCCTTTATTTATCCGGGCATTGTATAGATTCCACAATTCCGGGCGTTGATTTTTTGGCTCCCATTGATGGTGCTGATCCCTGAAACTGAACACTCGTTCTTTGGCGCGTGATTTTTCCTCATCACGACGAGCCCCGCCAAACGCGGCATCGAACCCGTAATGGTTTAACGCCTGTTTCAGGCCCTCTGTTTTCATGATATGGGTGTATTTATTCGACCCATAGTCAAAAGGATTCACGTTGTTTTTAACACCTTCACGGTTGATCCAAACAAGCAAATCAAAGCCGATCTCTTTGGCCATACGCTCTCTGAATTCAATCATTTCCCGGAATTTAAAGGTGGTATCCACATGCATCAACGGGAAAGGTATTTTTGCCGGGTAAAAGGCCTTCTGGGCCAGGCGGAGCATCACCGAAGAATCTTTGCCTATGGAATAGAGCATGACCGGATTTTCAAATTCGGCGACAACCTCGCGTAGTATATGGATACTTTCAGCCTCCAATTGCTTTAAGTGTGACAGGTTATAAGAAGACATATGACCACTCTCCATGTTCAACGTACTCCCTTGCGCACAATCACAGACGCATTGACAAGATGGGTCCACACACGATCAGCACATTCATCGACGGTGCATTCTTCCGTATTCAAAACCAGAGTCGGGGCGGGGGGCATTTCATACGGCGACGATATTCCTGTAAAATCGTGAATAGCCCCCGCGCGCGCCCGTTCATATAACCGCTTTGGATCCCGGTGCTCACATGTGCTTAGCGATGCCATGACGGCCACTTCAATGAACCGGCCTTCGCCGATTATCTCCCGCGCCATTTTCCGCATTTCAATCAGCGGCGAAATCAACGCCACCAGACAAATCACGCCGCAATCCGCAAACAGGCGAGCCACCTCGGCAATGCGCCGTATATTTTCCCGGCGCGCCTCGATTGAAAACCCAAGATCACGATTCAGTCCGTGCCGAATATTGTCCCCATCCAGTAAACAGGCCATGCACTTTTTTTCGATTAACCACTTTTCCAGGCATCGAGCAATCGTTGACTTGCCTGATCCGGAAAGCCCTGTAAACCATATGACCACACCTTTTTGCCGACATATACGTTCCCGGTCCTGTGGCGTAATCAGGGTCTCTTGCCATACAATATTTTTATCATTTTGTTTATTCATCAACAACCACACCAGGCTTCACATGGCCCATCAATATTTACCCGGTTTCAGCGACCCGGATGCAGGCGCCCATTATGAGAAACGCTTGCTCACTATTCCAGCCCAAAGCCAATATTTTCCTGTTTATTCACTTTTGAATGTCCCGACGTTCGGGAGAGCAATACATGGAGCGAACTTGTCAGCAAATCCTCATCCGAGTACCCGTTTATCTCGCTACGAATTTCGGGCGTCAGGAGGGATGCGCCCTCCGTAGCAACCGTCACATCCTGTACCACAAAATATTTATTAATGATATCCAGATATTCAGCTTTCCTCAGCTTGTTTAAATATAGATGCGGTGGATACAGATTTTTTCGCAAGTGATCCCACGGAGGAACAGTTTTGCTTGGGTGACCCGTGGG
>RZZM01000013.1 GCA_009929845.1 Spartobacteria bacterium | reverse complement strand
ACGGGCAGGCTGACGCCTGTACAATAAACCTCTTCCACCGCTTGCAACCGCTTGAGTGTCCGTTTAATTTTCCAAACGCGGCGTCTCTTCGGAAGTGGAACCATCAAAAAAATCACCGCGATTACTGGCAAATCAATGATAATCTCATTCTGCGGCTAACGTTCGAGGTAAGGAGTTCTGACCCTGCACCCTCATTTTGTTGCACACAGATGTCCGATCGGACATCTGTGTGCAACAATGTGTGTGTTTTTTTTCGCACTGTGGCGGCGGCGTGTCATGTGTTGCGAGGGGGGGGGCGCGTTAAATCTCTTGCGCATGTACCCGGTGGGTGCATGTGTTTCTTTTTCGTGTGCCTTTTTCGACAAAGCTCGCGACAGCCTTCGCCCTCATCCCTTATCAGCCCTCATCCCTCACATGTGCTCCATAAGGAGCATGAGGGGTGACACTATATCTTGAACTGCTGGACGATCTGTTGAAGCCGGCCAACCAGTTGCGCGAGTTCCTGGGCATTTTTCTTGGTGCGCTGTGCGGCCTCGGCGGACTGCCCGGTTCCTTCGTCCAACGTGCGTATCGAGGACGACACTTCGTTTGCGCCGCGCGCCGCCTCCTGGGCGTTCCCGGCAATCGTATCGGCGACCGTCGAGGCGGTGACAATGCTATGGGCGATCTCGGAGGTCGTTGCCGACTGCTCTTCCACGGCCGAGGCGATGGTTGTTGAAATGCTGTTCATCTCGCTTACCACCTCGCTGATCTCCTCGATGGATACCACCGCCTGTGATGTGCGCTTGCGCATACCGTCGATCAGTGTCGCAATCTCTTCCACCGCCGAGGCGCTTTGCTTCGCCAGCTCTTTCACTTCATTGGCGACCACGGCGAAGCCCTTGCCCGCTTCCCCCGCGCTGGCGGCTTCAATGGTGGCATTCAACGCCAGTAAATTCGTCTGGTCGGCGATCCCGTTGATCAGTTCCAGCACCTGGCCGACCTGTGCGGCGCTCTGCTCCAGCTCGCGCATGAGAGTACGCGTACCCTCCGTATGCGTATCCGCCTTCTGGGCCACCATGGCGCCCTGCTGGCAGTTTCTGGCCACTTCCGATATCGAGGAAGACATTTCCTCGATGGCGCTGGCCACACTCCGTACCGCCGTGGACATCTCTTCCGACGCGCTGGCGATGGAATGTACATTATCAGAAAGCTGCAGGCTGGCCGCCGCCACCCCGCGGGAACTGTCGGTCATCTCGCTGGAAGTAGCCGCCATGGTTTCCGCTACCTGCTCCAGCGCGCCGGAGGAAGTGGACAGGGTCTGGGTATTGTTCGCAACCTCGCGAATGGTATCTTGCAGTTTATCGACGAACACATTGAACCACTCGGACAACCGACCGATCTGATCGGCGGATTGCACGGTCAGGCGCTGGGTCAGATCCCCGCCGCCCTGCGCGATTTCCCGCAACAGATCGACCATGCGTCCCAGCGGTTTACTGATGCTGCGCAAAGCAAACACGGAAAGGAACACCCCCGCGACGAGGCTGATTACAAAGAAAAATATCACCGTTTGCGCGCCCCTTCTTCCCGAAGCATTCATCTCTGTTTGAAAGGAATCCGCCACATCTCGCAGGGAAGACATCATGGTCTTCGCCCGCTCCAGAAGGATATCCTTTTCGGTTGCATTCTCTTCCCAGAGAACCCGGGCCCGATTGAAGGAATCAAGGCTGTACACGGCAATCCCGTCTTTCAGGCTTTGCATGTATCCCCGCATCGCCATGTCATCTGTAGTTCCCGCCATATATACCATGTCATCGCACAATCCGCCCGGCGTCTTCATCTGTGCCGCGAAGACCTCCGCATAGCGTGGCTCGCCCGTATTGAAAAACCGGCTTTCCGCCAGCCGCGCGTTGATAAGGCGCGCCTCCAACTGGCCGGCGGACAGCAATATTTCGTTCAGCGCGGGCGTAACCTCCTCGCCTGTAACCATGGCCATATTCTTGGCTTCCTCGATCGGGTTTTTGATGTCCTTTTCGATCGTTTGCAGCATTATGTCCGCCGCGGAATTCATGCGTCCGCGGATATCCAGTAACGCGCCGGTATGCTCGACTACGCCATGAAACACGGTGGCGTAGCTTTCCAACTGATCCTGTATCTGCTGCAATTCGCGGCGGCGCGCTTCACTGCTCTTTGATGCAATAAACTCAATCCCGGCAGTAGCCTCTGCGATATGCGCGTCAAACGCCACTGCCTGGTCCTGGTCCTGGGTGATAAAATACAACCCCTGTTCCTTCTGCGCCTCCTGCACGGCTTCAACCACCGAGTGCACCTGATCGACAACCTGCATGCGCTCCGACATACCGTTGATGACCCGAATGCTGACCCCGATGCTCCAGGCAAACAGCAGCCACACCACTACAAAGGAGGCGATTATTTTTACGACAAACGATAGGCTCTTTCTTTCAGAGGACATACGTATCCCCCCTTCCTTTCAAACGATTATGACGCGCATAGGAGACCGGGTTACTTATAAAAACCCGCGCCCACGTAGACGTTCTTATCCCCCATCAGGCACCCCTTGACATACGTTTCCTTCTCGGAAAATTCCTTTTCATCGGGTTTCGGCCAGCGGTAGTCGACCCAGCCGCTGCCGTTATAGTAGGTGACCCCGCCTTTTTCCGTTTCACCGGTCTGGACCATCTTCGTGAACTCCGCGAAAAAACGCTTTCCGGTATCATCTTTGAGCGCCACAAGATTTTTCCCGATCAAATGGGGCTTGATATGCATCAGGGTATTGGCTTCCAGATCATTTACGAACACATAGTTGCCGTCATCAAAGCGAATGGCGCCGACTTCCTCCAGCCCGGCTTCGCCCTTTTCTTCAAGAATCGAAACCGCCTGGTCCACCGCGTCAATGACATCCTGCTTTTGGTCCGTATATCCGGTCACACAAACCGACAGAAAAAGTACCGCAAGAATCAAACCGTTATATACCCGCATAACAACTCCTTATTTTGTGTTTCTGCTTTCGCCACATGGCACCTATAATTGAACAGCAACGTTCAAGTAGCATAAACTACATAAATCCATTCCGAAAGTATATGTCTGTTTTGTAAAAAAATATGGACTGGAACCATCGGTCTTTGTCCTTGCCCAAACAAAAAAATCAGGGTAGAAATCGGCACAGATGTCGAACGTAAGGAAATGTGATATGAATAGAACATCCCTGGTTGTTAAGTGGGCAGGCAAACGGATAAGCTATGCCGCCTGGGGGACTTTTCTTGTTTGGGTCGCCCTTTCCACATTGCTCTGCGCCTGTGGAAAGCGTGAACAAATTGTCACCGTATATGCCAATATGGACACAGGCATCGCGGGACCGGTATTTGAGCGTTTCACGGAAGAGACCGGCATACAGGTTCTGTCCGTTTGCCAGCCCGTGCCGCCGGACCACGCGACCCTGGAGGCCATCCTCTTTGATGAAAAAGGCCGTCCTCGCTTCGATGTTTTTTGGAACAGGGAGTTGTTGCAGACCATTCGCCTCAAGGACAAGGGCCGACTGACGCCGGTCGCGCCCAAACATGCCGCGCTGTATCCGGATGCCGTCAGGGACAACGATGGGACCTGGTACGGATTCGCCGCCGGTGCACGGGGCCTGGTGGTCAATACCGATATCCTTCTCGAGGAGCAATGGCCGCAGCGCCTGCAGGATTTCACCAAACGTTCCATGCGGGGAAATACCGGTATGGATGACCCGCGCAAAGGAACCACCGCTTCCTACTTGGCGTGCCTTTTCTCCCTTATGGGCGACGCTGACGCACAAGCTTACCTCCAGGCCCTCAAGGCCAACCAGGTTGTGATTCAAACCGGAAAGAAATCCTGTGTGGAGGAGGTGGCCGCCGGCCGGCTCTCGGCCGGGTTGACGGACTCCTTCGAGGCGTTCAGCAAAATGGGTGATGGCGCGCCGGTTGCTTTTGTGTTTGCCGACAAACACCCCAAATCGTTCGGGGCCCTGTTCATGCCCGGCAGCGTGGCCATGCTCAAGGGCGCGTCGCATCCGAAGGCCGCCAAAAAACTGATTGATTTCCTGCTGGACCCCGCCACGGAGCAGCAGTTGGCCGATGGCAAGGCCGCACTGTTTCCCTTGAACACAACCTACCAGGGCCCCCACCCGCATGGCCCCATTCCAGACCATCGAATGCCGGTGGACTTCATCAAAGCCGCCGCCCGCTTTGATGATGCCCAACGGTGGATACAAAACGAATTTGTGAATTGAATTATTGTTGGGCTATATTTCTTCTTCGGAAAGAAGACAAAGTGGGGACAGAATAATGCTAAAACCTCCGGTTTTGGCGTAAAAATGGCAATATTTTGGCTCGGAGCGGCATTTTGGAGTGCCCAGACGGCATTTATGACGCCCAAAGAGGCCGAAATGGCCTCCTCACGGTCTTTTTTTAGTACTTATCGTCGGTCGCGGCATACCGGCGTCCGTTCAGGCAGCGCCGACGGTACCAGCGCATGGCAAAACAGTCCGCGATGCCCCGCCAGACGCGATTGTTCAAGCCGTATTTGGACTCGCCCCTGGTGCGGGGGCGCTCCGTCACCGGCACTTCGATGACGCGATAGCCTTGCAGGCGCAACATAGTCGGCAGGAAACGGTGCATGCCGTTGAATACGAGCACATCGTGCAGCGCGCTGCGCCGCAAGACCCGATAGGTGCAGCCGGCGTCCGAAATCTTGTCGCCGGTGATGCTGTTGCGGAATCCATTGGCCAACTTTGACGAAATCTTTTTTATCCGGGTATCTTCGCGCTTGCGCCGCACCCCGCACACGGCGTCGATATCGTCTTTCATGGCGGCCAGCATGTCCGGGATATCGGCCGGATTGTTCTGCTGGTCGGCATCCATCGTGATAATCAGTTCTCCCCGGGCCTGCTCGAATCCCGTCGCCTGCGCGGCGCTCTCCCCGGAATTGATGCGATGGTTGAGAATGCGTATCCCTGGATATGTTTCCGTGAGTTTGCGGAGCACATCCAAACTTGTATCCGTGCTCTTGTCGTTGACAAACAGCACCTCATAGGAACGTCCGACGCCCTGCATGGTTTTGGCGATTTCCGCCATGAGCGGTTCCAGGTTGTCCTCTTCGTTGAAGACGGGAATGACAAATGATATATCCATTCCGGTTGCTTCAGATGCCTTGCTCACGTTGTTCTCCTTTTATGCCGCATAGAAACCGCGAATCACTTCGCAGATGTACTCGACTTCATCCTGGGTCAAATCCGGAAACATCGGCAGCGACAACATATGGTCGCACGCATATTCCGCGTTCGGGAACGAGCCGCGCCCCTGTTTCAGGTGCGCATAGGCTGGCTGCAGGTTCAGGCTCATCGGATAATGCAATCCCGTGGAGATGCCCCATTCCTTGAGGTGCTGCTGCAGGGCCTCCCGGTCGGGCGCCAGAACGACATAGACATGCCAGATCGGCTCGCACCCGTCCGCCACCGCCGGCAGGGCAAGCTGTTCGACCTCACCCAAACGCTCCTTGTACCATCCGGCCACCCGACGCCGCGCCGCATTCCATTCGTCCAGGTGCGGCAGGCAGACGCGCAACAGCGCCGCCTGGATCGCGTCCAACCGGCTGTTGAAGCCTTCGATTTCATGGTAGTACTTCTCTTCGCGTCCGTGGTTGGAGAGCATGCGGATTCGTTTCATCAGGTCCGGGTCCCGGGCCGTCACAGCCCCGCCATCGCCAAAGCCGCCCAGTGCCTTCGAAGGGAAAAAGCTGAACACCGCCGCCTGGCCCATCGTTCCCACATATTTTTTCCTGTACCGGGCCCCCTGGGCCTGGGCGCAGTCTTCCACGACCGGCAGGTTGTGTTTCGCGGCTATCTTCAGGATCGTGTCCATATCGGCCGCCTGCCCATACAGATGTACCGGCACAATGGCCTTGGTTTTCGCGGTAATCTTCCGTTCGATATCATCCGGATCAATATTAAAAAAACCTTCTTTGATATCCGCGAACACCACGCGGGCGCCGGTCAGGGTGATCGACTCGGAAGTGGGAATCGCGGTGTGCACCGTGGTGATGACCTCATCCCCGGGGCCCACACCCAATCCCTTCAGCGTGGCGAACAGTCCCATCGTGGCGCATGACACGCCACAGACTTCCTTCACGCCCATCCACTGCGCCATTTCCGTCTCGAAATCGCGCACTTCCGGTCCGCCGATATAATATTCGCCATCCACCACACGCCGCGCCGCGGCCCGCAACGCTTTTTTTATTGGCGCGTGTTGCCTTGATAAATCCAGAAATGGTACATTCTTCATTTGTCATCCCGTTTTAAATACATAAGATTGCGGCAGATTAATCTATGGAAACGACGAATTGTCAAGAGCAGAAAAGCCCTTCGGGGCAGGTAAGACGCCTTTGGGCATCCGTGGGCGTATTGGTTGTTTTGTGCGCGTTTATGTTGCTGCCGGGGCTGGGACGCGTGACCATGCTGCGCCAGCAGGAATTACGGGTGGTCCTGACGGCGCGCGATATGGCGCAGGGAGGGAGCTGGCTGGTTCCGCATTTCCGGGGCGAACCGCGCTTGCGCAAGCCCCCGCTGATGTATTGGATCGACGCCGTCGCGCAGAAGGTTTCCGGGGCCTATACCTCCCCGGCGGCGGCCCGGATGCCGTCTGTGCTGGCCGGCACGGCCCTGGTGATTAGTTTGTTTCTCTTTGGGCGGCGCTGGATGTCCTCGCAGGCGGCGTTTCTCTCGGCGCTCGCCTGTTCATCCATGATGCTCTTTTTGCGGTTCGCCCGGCTGGCGGAAACGGATATCACCCTGACGTTGTTCACGACCCTCGCGTGCGGGACGGCCTACCGGGCCCTGAGCAGCCGGCGTCACGCATCCGCCTGGTGGATACTGACCGGCGTTATGGCGGGGCTGGGGTTCATGACCAAAGGCCCGGCGGCCCTGATTCTGCCGCTCGCGGCGGTCCTGGCCTTTGCGCTGAGCATGTACCTGATCGCGCGCAAAGCGGTGTTGACACGGCAGGGTCTTCACGCGATCTGGGTCTTTGCCCTTGTTGCCCTTCCCTGGTACGCGTACATATGGAACTATGCGCAGTCGCAGGCGGCCATCGGCAATGAAATCCAGGAGGCCTTCATCGCCGGCGATCACCCCGGTACTGTTTTTTACTACTTCTACAAGCTCCCGTTGGCGCTTATGCCGTGGGGGTTGCTGCTGCCCTTTGCTGTCGTACACGCATGGCGTCAGCAACGGCAACGCGTCGGCATCCGCTTCATTTTATGGTGGTGGATCACAACCCTGGCCATCCTCACCCTCATTCCCAACAAACAGGAGCACTACGCCAACCTGCTCATACCCTCTTCCGCCTTGTTGATCGGCTATTGTTTGTCGGAATGCTACGTTCTGGCAACCAGCCGCCAGTCCCATGTCATCCATGCCTACCTGATGACCGTAGCGATCGGACTGGCCCTGTCCGGCCTTGTCGTCGCAATGTGGTTGGGCGTGGCGCGCGATACGTGGTCCGTGCCCACGTTGTTCATCGGCGTGGTGATGTTGGCCTTTGGCGTCATGGGCTGTCGTCCTCGACAGAAAAACCACCCCCTTAAACTGATATGCGCCTGTGTCCTCCTGATGGGCTGGCTGGGTATGCTCTATGCGTTTGTCCTGCATCCGCTGCACGACCCGCAAAGCCTGATCCCCCCGTTTGTGAAATCATCCATGCCCTTCATCCGGCACGCCGACCGGATATATGTCCAGGGCTCCCGGTCGGAAGCCATCGAGTATTACGCGGGCCGCCCCCTCATTGAAACCTCAAATGCCGCGGAAACGTGGCGGCACTGCCGACCGGGCGACCTGCTTATCCTCTCCGCAAAAAAGAACCGCCCCCTTCCGATCACGCCCCTGCCGCAACCGCCCGATGTGGCCACCACACGCAGGTCCGCCCGGTGTGTGCTGTTGCGGAAATAACGCTGACTCATCAACAAGCGAGGGCAGGCGGGTTTTGAGGGGAAGTCAGAGGCTTGGCGGCGGCCAGGGGTTGTCCAACGGTCGATAGCATGGGAGGTGGTTTCCGCTGTTCTTGATTCAGCGTCCGTCAACGAGCATATTGGGCTGTCGATTGAGAATGTATTGAATTCAATTTCTTTAACATTGACAATTAACCACATCTGACACCTAATCGGCCCACGTTTCACGCGGCAAGCAACCAAACAGGGTCGATCAGGTCGATGAGCAAGCCGCTACGGACAGCCAATCTGGCAAACGCGACAACAAAGAACAATAAGACGATAAGACGATAATAACGAAAGATATGGAAACCTGGACCGACCACGTTAATGAACTAAGCGGTTATCTCCACCGCATGGAGGGCAGCGATCGAAGCGGGAAAATAATTTCCGCTGACAATGCCTTCAAAAAGTGGAGGGACTTTGCGGCGCGAATCAGGGAAAAGCGCGCCACCATTCACCTGATAGGCAACGGGGCCAGCGCTTCGATGGCCAGCCACTTTGCCGCAGACATCGCAAAGAACGCGGGCATACGAACCAATGTATTTTCGGATTTATCCCTTATCACGGCATTGGGCAATGATTTGGGGTACGACAAAGTATTTTCGGAACCATTGCGACAGCATGCGGACACTGTTGACCTGCTGGTGGCCATCAGCAGTTCTGGACGTTCGCCCAATATTTTGGAGGCTGTGCGAGTTGCGCGCGAAAAGGGCCTGGTGATTGTGACTCTTTCCGGCATGCATGCCGAAAACCCCCTTCGACAACAAGGTGACCTGAATATTTATGTCGCGGCGCGGTCCTACGGCCATGTAGAAACCTGTCACGCCGCTTTGTTGCATCATTGGATGGATACCATTGAGCAAAAAGAATCTTCACATGCGTTGCGGAGCGCTCCATGAAGGGTTCATGCGATATTTCTATTGTCATTCCCGCGTACAATGAAGGTTCGCGTATAGGGAATGCGCTTGCTCCAACCATTGATTTCCTAAAAGAACAATCCTACACAAGTGAAATTATTGTGGTGAGCGACGGCAGCCGTGACGACACGTGCCAGGTATCGCAAAGCTATAGCAATCGTTTTTCGGCCCTGCGGGTGCTGGAGTATTTCCCGAATCGAGGCAAAGGATATGCGGTGCGCCACGGGATGTTGAATGCGAAAGGCCAGGTGTGTTTATTCATGGATGCCGACTATGCGGTTCCCATTTCGCATGTGGAAAAGGCCCTCGTCCTTTTGCATTCGGGTTACGATTTGGTAATTGGCTCACGCGGGGCCGAGGGTGCCCGGGTGGATAATAAGCAATCGAAACTGAGACAGTGGGCATCGCGCCTTTACACAGTAATTCAAAATCGATGGATTGGCGTATCCTTTATGGATACCCAATGCGGGTTCAAGGCCTACAAGCGTGAGGCGGCCCAACTGCTTTTTTCCCGGCAAAAATTATCCAGTGTCATTTTTGATGGGGAATTGCTCTTTCTGGCGCAACGGGCCGGCATGCGAATCGGTGAATTTCCCGTGGAATGGACGCATGACCCGAACTCGCGCATCACCTATAATTTCTGGCGCAGTCTGATGATATTTTTGGAGTTGTTTAAAATCCGGTGGCTACATCGATTTGGAAGATAGGCATGGTACAATGAACATATTGGTTATTGGCGGAGCGGGGTTCATCGGATCCCATACAGTTGACGCGTTATGCGCTTTGGGGCACACCGTAACTATTTACGATAATCTAAGCAAGCCAGTGCATCTCAAGGGCAAACCGCCTTATTTACCGGAAATTGAGTTTATCGAGGCAGACGTACGCGACAAGGAGGCGCTCAAACGTGCGCTCCACAGAAAAGATGTAGTCTTCAATTTCGCTGCTTATCAGGATTACCTCCCGGATTTCAGCACGTTTTACCATGTCAATGATGTAGGCACTGCTCTCATTTACGAAATCATTGTGGAGAATAAATTGCCGGTTCGCAAGGTGGTGGTGGCGACCTCACAAGCCGTGGCGGGCGAAGGGCTGTATGTGGATAGTCAAGGGAAAGCATTTGCGCCGGATATCCGTTCCGAGAAACAGTTGCAGGCAGGCCTGTGGGATATCACAGGCCCTGACAGTTTGCCCGCTAAATCCCAGGAAACACCCGAAACTTTTTCCAATCCGCAGAATCAGTATGGGATCAGCAAACTTTGCCAGGAAAAAATTACCATCCACACGGGGGCTCGTTACGGGGTGCCAAGTGTGGCGATGCGCTACTCCATTGTCCAAGGCCCGAGACAGTCTTTCTATAATGCTTATTCCGGCGCCTGTCGTATATTCTGCCTGAGCTATTTTTTTGACCGCCCGCCGGTCATCTATGAAGACGGACTTCAGCTTCGCGATTATGTGAACATTGAAGACGTTGTGGCGGCCAATGTGCGTGTCATGAACGACGAACGGGCAGATGGGTGCGTCTTCAACGTGGGGGGCGGCAAGGGCTATACAGTGTTGGAGTTGGCCGAAATTGTAAGGGACGTCTTTGAGAAGGACGTACAGCCCGTACTGCCCGGATTGTATCGGTTCGGCGACACTCGCCACATCATATCGGACATTTCCTCCCTGAAACGTCTGGGATGGGCTCCCCTTCGGACGCCATACGACAGTATACGCGCCTACAGGAATTACCTGCTGGAGCAAAGTGACATTGAGGACATCATGGATTATGCGGAGAAGAAAATGCGCTCGCTTAACGTGGTGCGTCCGGTCACAAAGGACCGCGCGGGGAAATGGGCTTGATTATGAAAGCATTTTTACTTGCGGCAGGAAAGGGTACGCGTTTGCGCCCATTAACAAATGACATCCCGAAATGTCTTGTTCCGATTGACCACAGGAATCTGCTGGAGATATGGATTGAGGAGCTGGAGCGTGTCGGGGTGACGGATGTGTTATTGAATACGCACTATCGGTCATCACAAGTCGAGGCCTTTGCCCGCAAACGAAAAGGCAAGCGACCCAACTTGACACTCTTTCATGAACCGACATTGCTCGGCAGTGCGGGTACGATTGCTGCCAATCGCGCGTTCATTGATGGGAAAAGCCCCTTTTTTATCCTGTATGCCGACAACCTGACTCGACTTCCTCTTGACGATTTCCTGAACTTTCACCTGGCAAAAAATGCAACGTTTTCTATTGCCCTGTTCCGGTCGGCAGAGCCCAAAACCTGCGGGATTGCGACATTAGACGAGCACGATCGGGTCGTCGCGTTTACGGAAAAGCCCGAGTATCCCGCAACCCCTTGGGCCAATGCCGGTCTTTATTTGGCCAACAGCAACCTTTTTGACCTTTTGCCGCCCGGTGAATTCAGCGATTTCGGCTACCATGTTCTTCCAAAATTAGTCGGGCAAATGTATGGGTTCCGATATGAAGGATTGTTTCATGATATCGGCACCATGAAACGCCTGTATCAAGCCCGGCAGGATTGGATGCATACGAACGAAAGGATGACATAGCATGCTTATCACACAGACCCCTTTACGAATCAGTTTAGCCGGTGGCGGGACAGATATGTCGGCGTATTTCACCCATGTGGATGGCGCTGTGGTCAGCAGCGCAATAGACAAGTACATTTATGTCATTTTGAACCAGCGTTTTGACGATAAAATCTATATCAGCTACTCGAAAAAAGAAATTGTGGATACGGTTGACGAGATACAACATGAGTTGGTCCGGGAAGCCATGCGCATAGCAGGGGTTCAGAAAGGGGTAGAAATTGCCATTATGGCCGACATCCCCTCGGAGGGATCTGGACTGGGCTCATCAAGCAGCCTGACCGTTGGTTTGCTCAACGCCTTTTATACATACCGAAATGTTCAGGTGACGGCAGAGCAACTGGCCCGGGAAGCCTGTTCCATTGAGATTGATATCTGCAAGAAGCCCATAGGAAAGCAGGACCAGTACATTGCGGCCTATGGAGGCTTGCGATATTTCCAATTTCTTCGCGATGGATCAGTCCGCGTGGAAGAGCTGCCCATCGGAAAAGCACGCACTGAACTGGGCGCTCATTTAATGCTCTTCTATACGAACATTACCCGCAGCGCAAATAGTATTCTCAAAGAGCAAACGGAAAGAACAGTCCAGAATATGGAGTTTCTGCATGGCATCCGGGCGCTGGCTGATGAGGCCAAAGATGCCATTTTAATCGCAAAATATGAACAAATAGGGCGCATTTTGCGGAAAAATTGGGAGCTGAAAAAACAATTGGCCAATGGGATTGCCCGACCGGAAATCGAGCAGATGGTGGAGCGTGCCATGCAGGGGGGGGCCGATGGGTGTAAGTTAAGCGGGGCAGGAGGCGGGGGGTTCCTCTTGACTTACTGCACCAGGAGTCACAAAAGCGAACTGCGTCAAGCCCTGTTCAATTACCGTGAAATGCCATTCTTTTTGGAGAAGAGCGGAAGCAAAGTGATCTTTAACGTGGACAGCTACGATTGGAAATAAAGGCGCACACGCCGTTTCTTTTGATGCGTCCGGATTTTTCACCAGTGGTTTTATGTACTATTCGATAAGGCGCTGCCGTTGCGCCGACATGCTGCATAAGGAATATGAACAGCCACCTGCTTCAGGTGGCGCCTCAGCCATACCTCAACTCGGCTTCTTCCTCCTCTTCTTCCTCTTCAAAAAAACTGTCCGGCAGATCCAGTTCCTCGGATGTCTTCAGTATCTTTTCAATCTCGGCGTCCTCCGCCAGGATCGCATCCAGATCATCCACATCCTCAAAGTCCGGATCAAAGTCATCCTCCACCTCGCTGCCATCCGCCTGCATGGCGCAATCCGGACAAACCCGTGAGTTAGGAAAACACCGAATGCAAAACTCGGCGCCGCACATGTTGCACTCGCGTATGTGCTCATCCCCGTGAGAGGGGCAGCCTTCCTGAAGGCCGTAGAATCTTTCACCTTCGTGCATCACTGTTCACATCTCCCAAATTCTCGTTTGTGCTCACTCTGCAACCTCATAACCATCGTTCCTCGCTGCTATTAACATACCCGCGAACTTCCGATTGGATAACCCGAATGGCCTTTTTTTTGATTTTTTTTCTAGTGCGCTACAGCGTTTTCCGTGCCAACCGCCCTGCTGCGCTTTTTGCCTGAAAGTAAATTTCCGGGATTCCCTTTGCGCGGTAATTTGTTTATGCATAGGTGGTGTGAACAAAAAACCAACGGAGTCAGCATGGCATTGGCAGGGTTACAGAATATCAGTATGGCGTACGGCGGGCCGCTCCTGCTCGATAACGTCACATTGCAGATCGAGGACAATGAACGGATTTGCCTGCTTGGGCGCAATGGCGAGGGCAAGTCAACCTTGCTGCGCATTATCGCCCGCGAGATCAATCCGTCTGATGGAGCGCTGAGCTTTCGGAAGGGCCTGCGTATCGGCTATATGATGCAGCAGGTCCCCGCGCGCCAGCCGGGCGCCGTCGCCGAAATCGTCGGTCAGGGCCTGCCGAACGCCCAGCCAGAATGGGACCGCCAACGACCGGTCGCTACACTACTTTCCCAGATGGAACTCGATCCGCATGCTGAATTCGATGGCTTGTCCGGCGGACAAAAACGTCGCGCCCTCCTCGCCCGCGCCCTCGTCCACAAACCCGACCTGCTCATCCTGGATGAACCGACCAACCATCTCGATATCCCCACCATTCAATGGCTCGAAAATTTTCTGCTGCGATGGAGCGGCTCGCTGCTTTTTGTCACACACGACCGCGTGTTCCTGAAAAATCTGGCCACCCGTATTATCGAACTGGACCGCGGCAAACTGATCAATTGGAACTGTTCCTACAATAAATATCTGGAACGTAAACAGGTTCTCCTTGAAGCTGAAGAGCAGCGCAATGCCGTCTTCGACAAGAAGCTGGCCAAGGAGGAAACCTGGATCCGCAAAGGCATCAAGGCCCGTCGCACCCGCAACGAGGGCCGGGTTCGCGCCCTTAAGACCATGCGGGAAGAACGCCGATCCCGCCGCGAGCAGAGCGGCGCGGTCACGATGCGCCTCCAGACGGCGGAACGCTCCGGCATGAAGGTGATTACGGCCAAACACCTGTCCTACACATGGAACCACGCGCCACTGATCGAGAACCTCTCCATGAAGGTCATGCGCGGCGACAAAATCGGATTGATCGGGCCCAACGGCTGCGGGAAAACCACCTTGCTGAATATCCTGCTGGGCAACCTCCCGCCACAACAGGGCCACGTCGAGCACGGAACCCGGCTCGATATCTCCTATTTCGACCAGCACCGCGAACAGCTCGACGATGCCCAGAGCGTGGCGGACAATATCGATGAAGGCAACAACATGATCACGGTCAATGGACACAAACGTCATGTCATCAGCTATCTCGAAGATTTCCTGTTCCCCCCCGAACGCTCGCGTTCCCCGGTCAGCGCCCTCTCCGGCGGGGAGCGTAACCGACTGCTCCTGGCCCGCCTGTTCGCCCGGCCTTCCAATGTGCTGGTCCTCGATGAGCCCACCAACGACCTGGACGCGGAAACCCTGGAGCTGCTCGAAGACCTCCTCGTGGAATACACCGGCACCCTGCTCCTTGTCAGCCATGACCGCGAATTCCTGAACAATGTGGTCAGCAGCACCCTCGTCTTCGAGGGGAATGGCCGGGTCAGCGAATTCGTGGGGGGATACGATGACTGGTTGAGCCAGCGTAAACCTGTCGAGCCGCCCGCCCCGAGCGCACAGAAAACGCGCCCCCCGGTAGCGCCCGCGCCCGCCATCCGAAAACTCACCAACCGCGAACGCGAGGAACTCAACGCCCTGCCGGGGCGCATTGAGCAGCTCGAAAATGAACTCCAGGCCCTCCAGGCCCTCATGGCCGACCCGGCTTTCTACAAACAGCCGCCCGATGAAATACGTCGGCGCACTCAACGCGCCGAACTCATTCCGCACGAACTCGAAGCCGCCTATGCCCGATGGGAAGAGCTTGACGGCCACAAGGCCTGAGGACACGTGGACAGTCCCTCATGCACGGACGCCACACACTGCATCTTGCGCACGGCGTTGATCAGATAGATGTGGGAGGCCTTTCGCAAGTCATTTCGCGTTATGACCCGTTCGCTCAATATCCCCCGGGCAAGCATGTCGGCCCGTAACGTTCCCGCCAATAGTCCGCACTCAACCGGCGGGGTGTACCAAGTCCCATCCAACTCGACCACGATATTCGCCACACTCGATTCAGTCAGTTCGCCACGTTCGTTTTGAAGCAGCACATCGTCGTATCCCGGAAAGCGTTGACGCGCCTCCTCGTATACCCGGCGGCAGGTTGTTTTGTGATAGAGGAACGGATCATTCGATGGCACGGGTCGAGTATCGAGAACAATACGCTGCCCCTCCGGCGCGGGATCAATAGTAATCGGAAACGCCTCCGATCGGATGGCGCCTTCGGCATCCACCAGCAGACGAACACGCCGGGCGATGCCGTCGCCAAATGTCGCACTGAGGGCCGACAGATGCGCGCGCGCCTCCATGTCATCCATCGGAAACGAAAAATAGGCCGCTGATTTTTTCAGGCGCGCCATATGCTCGTCTTCCAGAAAGTAGTCGGCCTCCGCGGTCCAAAGCAGGGTCTCCAACAAACAAAAATCAGGAGGCGCCTCCAGCAGGATCTTCGCCTTGGTTCGGCATTCTTCCTGTTCCGCGGCATCCTCCGAATCCCAGACTATGCCACCGCCTACGCCATAGGCCAGGCGCGCGGCGGCGTGGTCGACCAGCAAGGTGCGAATGGCAATGTTAAACAACGCCCGGCGTCCAGGCGCGATGCAGCCGATGCTTCCGGTATAGATATTCCGAGGCGTGTCCTCCAACTCCCGAATGATCTGCATCGTCCTGCATTTGGGCGCCCCGGTGATGGAGGCGGCCGGGAACAGGGCCCTCAGGATGTCCGTGACGGAAGCTTCGGCGCGACACGATACCGTCGAGGTCATCTGCCAGAGCGTGGAATACTTTTCCACATCAAACAAGCCATCGACGGCAACGCTACCGGGTACGGCGATCCGCCCCATGTCATTGCGCATCATATCCACAATCATCACGTTCTCCGCGCGATTCTTCTCTGATTGACGCAACCATTCTGCCTGGGCCCGGTCTGCTTCCAGCGTCATCCCGCGCGCGGCGGTGCCCTTCATCGGACGTGACTCCAGACGTGTTCCCTCCAAACGAAAAAACAGTTCCGGTGAGGCCGAGTAGACTTCATATTCGCCGGCGTTGATATAGGCCCCATGCCGGGCATCCTTCGGATGCAGCAACCGCGCGAACAAAGGCCACGCCGGCCCGTCAAGCCGCGCCGACAACCGATAGGTGAAATTCACCTGGTAGGTGTCGCCCTGTTCAATATAGGTCCGCACCGCGTGAATGGCCTCCCGATATGCCTCGTCTGTTATCGATGCCTCCCAGTGCGACGGCCCTTCGCGCGCCTTCCGCGGCGGAAAGCGCTCCGCCCCCCCGGTCGTCATATTTTCATAAATGCCGAACCATAGCAGGGGAAAGGAGGTCGCTCCATGAACCGTCAATGCGGGATCAAACGCGGGCGCGGCTTCATAGGCCAGCCACCCGGCGGCAAAACGCCCCGCGTCCACATGGCGCTCAATCGCCCGCAGCGCGGGGATCACCTCATCAGGGCGTTGCGCCTGGATTACCGTTACCGGACGCTCGAACAACAGCCCGACGCCACGCGCCTCGTCCCATATCCATACACTGTTTGTATCCGGTTGCTTCATGTCTGTGCACATACAACCCCGCGTCATCGTCGCCACGCGACCGCTACAGGATAAGCATGCAGTCCCCATAGCTGAAAAAACGATACCGTTCACGGACGGCGTCTTCATACACCGCCATGATCAATTCCCGGTCGGCCAGCGCGCAAATCATCATCAACAGCGTCGAGCGCGGCAAGTGAAAATTCGTCAGCATCACATCCACCACCCGAAAGGCATATGGCGGATAGATAAAAACATCGGTCCGCCCGCTGTCGGCGGTCATCCGTCCATGACGCTGCGCCACCGACTCCAGGGTGCGCACCGAGGTGCTGCCCACCGCGACAACCCGTCCGCCGTCCTCTTTTGTGCGGTTGATCATGCGCGCTGTGTCGTCGGACACCTCATAACGCTCCTCATCCATCACGTGGTCCGCCACCTGTTCGACGGACACCGGACGAAAGGTTCCAATACCCACATGCAACGTGACGGTGGTCCGACGGACCCCCAGTTCGCTCAGTGTTCCGAACAGCTCCGGCGTAAAATGCAGCCCCGCGGTGGGCGCGGCCACGGCCCCCGGCTTCTCGGCGTAAATGGTTTGATAGCGCGTCCGGTCGCCGGGAGGAACACCGCCGGGCGTGTTATAAGCACGGGAGATATAGGGCGGCAGGGGAGGGAACCCCTCTTCCTCAAGGATGGTCAGCAAGGGTTCTTCCGAATGGATACGCACGTGCGCACGACCCTGGCCCCTTTCTTCGAGAAACTCAGCCGTGGCGCGACCCGAGCCGAGAACCATCCGCGTGCCCGCGACGGGCCTCCGCCCGCTTTTGATCAGGACATCCCACCGCCCCGGCGCCATCTCCTCGAGCAACAACAGCTCCACCCGTCCGCCGGTAGCCTCCTTGTGCCCGAAAATGCGCGCGGGAATGACCTTGGTGTTGTTGAGCACCAACAGGTCGCCGCCCCGCAGATAGCCTGGAAGATCACGCACACACCGATGTTCCCAGCGTCGCGCGGCGCGATGCACCACACACATGCGCGCATCATCACGCCGGTCCGCCGGAAACTGCGCAATCAGCTCCCGCGGCAAGGCATAATCAAAATCAGATGTCTTCCACGTCGTCATGCGCGCAGTTAAACGCATTTCACGCGGATGAAAAAGCCGAAAACCAGTGAAGGAACCCTTTTTCGGGTTAAAAAAATGAACACAGAGGCGCTGAGACGCAGAGAAGAAGAGAAAACGCGGGACCGAAATGTCGTTTCATGCCGCCCAAACACCTATTTTTGACTGCGGATTACCCAAAATCAGCCATCAACCTCTTGTCCCCGGAGATTTCATGAGGCTGAGGAGAAATGTCCGGACGCAGTCGCCAAGGACCTCCACATTGTAGCCCCCTTCCTGGCAGACCAATGTTGGCAGCCCGATTGAGGCGAATGCTACACCGATTTGCGCGTAGTCTTCCGTATTCAGCTTAAATCCGCCGATCGGATCCGTGACGTGTGTGTCGAATCCGGAGGAGATAATCAGGTAACTGGGCTCAAATGTCCGTACCGCAGTGATGATTCGATTCAGCGCCTCCATATAGCCATCGAGCGTAGTGCCCTTGGGCAGGGGCTCATTCAGATTTGTGCCTTGTGCCTGACCTTTGCCTGTTTCTTCAGCATAGCCCCAGAAGTACGGATACTCGACAGCAGGATCACCATGGATAGATGCCGTAAATACAGATTTTGTCTGTTCGAAGAATTCCTGCGTTCCGTTTCCGTGATGATAGTCAATGTCAACGATGGCCACTTTTCCGGTCGGTAGAAGAAACTCGGCGGCCGTGGCGGCGTTGTTGAAATAGCAGTAGCCGCCGAAGACGCGGGGCCCCGCATGATGTCCCGATGGGCGACATAGCGCGTATACCGTATCTTCTTCTCCGTCGCGAATAAGCGCTGCTCCCGTCAAGGCGGATTCAGCGGAAGCGCGCGCCACCTCATAGGTCTTCTTCTTTATCGGTGTTA
This sequence comes from Spartobacteria bacterium, assembly GCA_009929845.1. GTDB lineage: Bacteria > Verrucomicrobiota > Kiritimatiellia > RZYC01 > RZYC01 > RZZM01. The sequence goes on along the minus strand of RZZM01000013.1, from coordinate 15,124 downwards.
CCGCGTCGGTACACCAGATGCCGCCCCAAAGGGGTTCGTGTACCTTCTTGGGAAGATGAGCGCTTTCGCCCGGAAACAGATCCGGATAAAACTCTTCATCGCCATTCAGCGTCTCGGCCGTATTCCGTATGTAATCATGATAAGGATGAATGCGGGCGATCATACGTTCAGGAAAACGTTTTGCGGTTACGAATTCAAATCGCTCACTATTCCGCAGGGCCTCCTTGATGCACTCCACGCGCTTCGGCGTATCTTTCACTTCGTAGGATTCCGGACCCAGTTGGTATTTCCAGTAGGGGTTGTGAAGACTGTCATTATACTTCTCAATGACTTTCATGAATGACCCTTCCCTTGGTTAGAATCTCGATGACACGATCGTGTGGAATCGGCGGACACCAACGCTTCTGACGGCCCATCATTCCATTGGAACAGAAGATAGCGTTCAGCACCGCCTCTTCCGTGGCTTCGATGACGGCTTCGTAAACGACGTTGATGTGGTATTCCGATATGCATTTCAGATTAATGAAATGGGCGCCCGTGCGTGTCGGACGAGAGGTGCGATTGCCCGTACTGAACGCAAGAATAATTTCGCCGCTGGAAGACGCCGCGTGTGAACCGACCCGGCCGAGGCCCAGCGCGGCTCGTTTGGAGACCAGTTTTAACTGACTGCTGATCAGTGGAATGTCGGTCGCTACTACGACGATGATGGATCCTTCTGATATCTCCCTTCGCCCAGCCTGATCGAATTCCTTGTTCAACTCACGGCCCACCACACCGCCGTCAATGGTCAGGTTACGCATCTTCCCGAAATTCGAAAGCACGAGCACGCCGATGGTGAAGCCACCGCCTTCGGGCAGGTCCACGATGCGGGACGAAGTGCCGATGCCGCCCGCGAAGTCGAAGGTGGTCATCCCGCAACCCGCGCCGATTGAACCCTGCATGACCGGCCCGGCCGAAGCGGATTCAATAGCTTGAACCGCGTCCTGGGCCGTGCAGATGCCGATGCGCGCGTCGTTCAGGAAAGAATCGTCGGCTTCACCGACGACGGGGAGAACCACATCTGTTTCCGTACCGAGCCGCGGATACTTCTTTATCATGTGATCAACAATGCCGGCGTGAACGCGACCTACCGAATGTGAGTTCGTCAATAAAATCGGTGTTTCCAGCCAGCCCATATCCGTTACTTGTGTCAACCCAGCCATCTCGCCGACGCCATTGAGAACAAATCCCCCGGCGGCGAGTCGTTTGGCGTAGGCCTGCCTGGAAGGCAGAATGGCCGTTACGCCGGCGCGAACACAGCTTGTTTCTGCCTGACCGGGGATCTGCACGTCATCTTCCATGCGGGTCTGATGTCCAACCCGCACACCTTTCACGTCGGTAATGGCATTGTTTATGCCGGGGCGCATGCGTCCGATTTCGATCCCGAGTTCGCGAACGCCCGGGCGCGCATACTCGGGCCCGCCGCCACGCTTCTTGACTTTCTTTGCAGAACGTAAGGCCAGCCCATACCTGCGCGCGGCGGAGCGGATGATCAGGCGCATCACCTCTCGAAAGTCGAGTCCGCGTGTTTTTGCGGCCGTCATTACCGACGCATTCGGATGGAGGCTGGGCAGGGGATTGAGCTCGATGAAGTAGGCCTTTCCGTTCGTATGCAGGCGAATATCCACCCGGCCGATATCCGGACAGGTCATAATTTCAAAGACCTGCCGCGCCATACCGGTAACCTCTTTATGCTCGGTAACACTGATCTCGGCCGGACAGATCACATGAACAACACTCGCGCTTTCTCCCCCCTGCTTCATATCGTAATCGTAGATGTTGTACTTACCGCCGATCTTTTCCATGTCAAACGTATGTTCGACGATATCCAGTATCTTTCCCGGATAGTTTTCGATGAAGGGGATGCTGAGTTCTCTTCCCATGATGAATTCTTCGACGACAAGTCCCGCGGGATATTGATCCAGCAGTTTGGAAATGCGTTCACGGGCCTGTTCAGGCGTTTCGACCACGGAGTCCTGGGTGATGCCTTTGCTGGAACCCTCGGAATTCGGTTTGATCATCAGGGGATACGCGAGATCATCCGGCAGGTTTCGATTCTGTGATGAGATCAAGACGCCTTGAGGAACGCGAATGCCGCGTGATGCAAGAACCGTTTTGGCCAAATGCTTGTCCAGATTCAGATGGAGCAACGAAGCATTCCCGCCGGTAAAAGGGATCCCCAACTGTTCATAAAGTCCCGGATAAAAAGCCTCGCGAGAACTGCCGATTGTTCCCTCGGCCACGTTGAAAACAAGATCCGGTTCACTTTCGAGAAGACGATCCACCACGTCATTAGGCTTCCCGGAGACCTCGACCGAGGTAACCGTATGCTGAAGACTGCGGATGGCGGTACATATACGTTCAATATCCGCTTGTGTAAGCAGCTCTGCCGTAGCTTCGGAGTCGTCAGTACGAAGATTATATGCGACGGTGATTCTCATTGTGCCGGCGCCTGTTCGAAGACAATAAATGGTGCGATGCGTTTCATTTGCTGATTTTCTCGTTTACCCATGAAATTATTATATGAAAATCAACCCCGGCTTGCAATAATAATTTCTTGGCCGGATTGTATCTTCACATCTTTTGCAACCGCCTGAAATCAGCTTGCCCTTTGACGGCAAGCGAACTAAACTGTTGAAAGCATCTTTGGATGGGCTTTTTCATCGTGTCTGAAGAAGGAGAAACAATGTTTAGGCCGACAACAACTAACCACCAAACCCCGCTTTTTCGGCGCTGTCTTTTGCGCAACCCGATATGTATATGGTCTGCAATAATAAATACCATTAATTCTGTTAGCATCGGTGTGCTGGACGGTCAACACAACGGGCTATGCCCCCGGGTCGTTTGTAAGTCCAGACTTCAAGCTGCCACCGAGGATCGGTGCGCGGACGACATCTTCCCGGAGCAAATTTTCGTACAGGGCATCCAGGTTGTCCGCCTGGATATATATCGCGTACTGTCCGTTGTCATTTTTGCGGACGGTGCCCCGTCCGGGCTGTTCGGGGAGTGCGAGCAGGACCGTCTCGAAGGTCTTGGACCAGAGGGGACCATGGGTATTCACTTCTACGGACAACAGTTCGGACAGGGACATGTCCATCTCGTTGTGGATGGACACGCTTTTTTGTAAGGACCGCTGGTCGGTACGCACGCTCTTACCGGGCGGTGTGTGCGTGTGTTTCTGCTCGGTCCTCAGGTCTATGTTGGCCGGGGCGCCCTTTTTCCTGTGCAATCTCTTTTTCATGGGCTTCAGCTTCCCTCAGGCATCGCCTGGTGTTGTGGTGACTGTCCTCGGCATGAGTTCGCGTGCCCGGCGCATTTCCACATACGTCTCGTAGAAGTCCGGGCAATTTCCCATAATGAATACACGCCATTTTTCACGCAGGCGGTTCACGCGGGTATCGATGGCGCCGCGCGTCAGATTCTCGCGCACGCCCAGGTACTCCTTCCCGGTTCCCCCGAGCAGGAAGAGCCAGAACGCCAGGTCGCGGTCCATGTCGGATGGCAGTTCGCGAATAAAGGCAATGGACCAGCGTACGCAATCGGTCAAAAAAATTTCGTATTCCCGGCTGTCCTTCAAGGACGCGGCATGCGCTCGTTCATCCAACTGAGCGGGGTCCACGTGCAGCAGCCGGTCCTTGCGGTTACTTTTCCTGAGCGCATCGATCAATTTGTATTGCGCCGTCGTGTAGACCCAGGCGAAAAGCGCATCGGGGGAGGCCACGCGGTTGACAGAGACCTTGGTCAGGGCACGTGTAATGTGAAGCACCACGTCCTGTTTCAGGTCGTGGTAATCGACATGTCCGGCATTGATGTATGCGGCCATTTTCAGGCCGACGATCTGATAGAGCAAAATGGCCATTGAATCCGTGGCGAGGGGATCGCCGGCACGGAACCCGGCAAAGAGCCTGAACAGTTCATTTTTATCCGTTTTCAGCGTGTTAGCCCTCCTGCTTTGCGGTTCTGATGGCCGATCCGGGCAATGCATGAATCTCGTCAAGCGCTTGTCGGATGATCCCTTGGCGGTCCACCCGGGTTCCGGCCAACAGCGCATCGAGTTGGTTTACTTTCATATCTCCCTGGCGGCGCAGCGTATTCGCGACGCGGGCCAGCGCGGGCCGACAGCCGATGAACAGTTCCCAGGCCCGGGTGCGGCAAATAAGCATCACATCGGTAACCCAGGCCTCCATCCTTTCATTTTTGGAGGACAGTTTCTCCGCCAGATGGACGGCCACCATTCTTTTCATGCCGGCGATCCCGGACGCCATGGTGCGCTGCAGCATTTTGGCCGCCTGCAGCGAGGCCCTGATATCGGATTCGCACGATATCTCGGCTGTGCCGAAGGCGATTTCTTCGGCGACCACGCCGGCCATGCACATCATGATTTGCGAGATCAGCCGTTCGGGGCCGGGGTATACCAGCGCCCCGGCGTTGTCCTGGAGGACACAGACCGCGCCCAGCGCGGCGCCCCGGGGATGGATGGTAATACTGTCGACCTGCGCCCCGGGCATGAGCAGGCGCAGCATGAGGGCGTGCCCCGCTTCATGCCAGGCCAGCCGGGCCTTGTCCTTTCCGCCCAGGCGGACGCGTTCCCTTGCCGGCAGTTTCCTGTCCATGACGGCGCGCGCTGAATCAATATCCACCCGGGCCTTCCCCGCGGTTACCGTGTGCACCTTGACTTCTTCGACCAGGGCCTTGATATTCGCGGCGACATTCATGTCGGCCATGCCGAGGCACAGTTCCCGGACGATACATTCATAGTCATCACAGTTCCGCGGGTTCAGGGCTTTGCGGACCAGCGCCTCGCGTTCGGCCTCGGTGAGCGCGCCGATTTTGATGTGGCAGCCAAAGCGTCCCGGGCGGGTCAGGGCCGGGTCCAGGTCGGCCATGCGGTTGGTCGCGCCGATCACCAGGACCCCGTGTGACGCCCCGGCGCTGTCGAGTATGGGCAACAGGGTATTGAGGGTCGCCGCCTGGTCAATGCTGGCGCTTCCGCCGCTTTCCATGATTTTTGAGCGGCTTGACAGCGAATCAATTTCATCAAGAAAGACCACACAGGGCTTACAGGCGGCGGCCGTTTGGAAGACCTCCCGCATCAGGGCCGCCCCCTGGCCGGCATATTCCTGGGTCATGAAATCCCCGGCGCTGATAGCGATAAATGGCAGGCCCGCTTCCCCGGCCACGGCCTCCGCGAACATCGTTTTACCCGTTCCGGCATCGCCGTGGAGCAGGAGGCACATGGGGGGAACACAGTCCATGCGTTTAAACGGCTCGGGGTTCCGGATAAAGTTGATGATCGGCCTGCAGCGTTCCTTGGCCTCCGCATGGCCGGCCACCTGCGAAAAAGCATAGCGCGGGCGTGGATGTATGATGAACCGCGCCTCGGGTTGAACCGGTGCGCGCTCCCGCAGGTGGCAGACCAGCACGGTGCCGGTGGCCGCGTCGAACTCCAGGGAATAATCCAGGCGGGTCTTCCGGCAATCCAGGCGTTTGGCGTGGTTCTCCAGGCGTGCCGGCCAGTCGGTTTCCGTGGTCGCCGCCGCCCCGCACACATCCGCCCATGCGGTCTCGGCGCTGTCAAAGGCCAGGTTCTTGAAGGCGGGGAAACGAACAAACAATTCAAGGCACAGGCTTTTTATGGTCCCGCCCACATCTTTAGGCGCGGGATAGCCGCGCGCCAGGATAAGCAGGGCGATCAGGGAGCGGACGGTAGGTTCATCCGGTTGCCAAGCAGTCACGGGGCGCAGGAGTGCGAGTGTTTCACGCATTTCGCCCTTCAGGTAATCTACCATGTAGCGGCAGGGTGTGCGGCAGAAGATAACCGTGTTGTCGTTCTTGACCAGGTCCAGGATGCCGCGCCGCAATTTTGCCGCGCCTCCCGTGCCGTTGTCATTCCAGATGGCGGACAATTGTGTCGCCAGGTCCTCCGGCGTGGCCTCCGCGGCGGCATTCTGGGAGCAGGGCGGCACGATTTCGATGAAGATGATACATTTGTTGAGTAATGCGGATTCAAACGGGGATATAGCCGGGTCACCGAGCATGCGGTGTCCATGGATAAGGCAAGGCAGCAACCAGGTCAACAGCGGGCTGCGGTCGATGGCCTGCATATCGGTAAGGTGCAGCAGCAGGAGGACCGGCGGTCCCTCGCGAAGTACATCGAGGAAGTCGTCCGGGCTGGTGGGGGTATGTGTCGCCGCCACAAATCGCAGTCCGACGGAATCGGCGAGTGTGCGCAACGCATGGGCCGCGCCGAACCCGGGGTTGGTCATGATGAAGATGGGGCGGTTGGCCTTATCGGATGTATGGATTTGTGCCAGGCCCCGGTTGAACAACATCGGCTGCAGGCGCCGCAACGCCTTTTCCTGCGCGGGCAGCTCGCGGATGGCCGCGCCAATGCCGTCCGCAACCCGTAACAACAGTTCTTCCACGCTGTCCGCTATAACATCCCGATGCCCTTTTTGACATGCGGCGACCTCCATCGCCGAAATTCCTGAGTGTTGTCCGCGCTCCATAAGAACCCCATCTCTGCCTTCGTGAAAGCCGTTAATGAACTACTATCTGACATCAAAACTTCACCTCGTATGACAGACAAGCCAAACGGCCACACTCACCACCGAAATGGATTCACGCAACGCGTTTTCCCATCCACATACCTATATACAATTGTTATTTGACGAGCAAAAAAGCTTCTACCTGATTCCAGGGGCGTTGTCAAGAAGTAAACTGTGAAAAAAGGGCAAAAAAGACAAAAATCACAAAAATTCTCATTTTTGAGGGCAAAAAAACAATAAAACTGCCAAAAATTCCGTTAAAATGGCCTTTTTTGCCATAATATTTATATTTTATTGACGTTTTTTGTCTGAATTACGCATTTTTCACTCAATAACCCATTTTTTAGAGCCGCGGACTTGTTGCGCACGAGGGAAGGTCGGGGACAGGGAGGGTCGCTGCTTGTCCCGCCGTAATATATGAAGGCGGGTCCTCAGCGACTGGATTATCCAACCCGCGGAACCGTAACCTTCCCCATGCCAACCCGGGGTTGTACGATAACTGCGATTAGGATGACCAGCTTCCGACTACCGACCTTCGACCTTATTCATCAAGGGAGATAATCTGGTAATGGGCCTGCGGGTAGGGGCGGGGCTCGGGATGCAGCCATTGAATGCGCATGGAACCGTCGCGGTCGGTGCGCCAGATGGCGCGGCCCTGTGCCCTGATGCGGTCGAGGGTGCGGGCGGCGGGATCGCCGCTTCGGCTGAGGGGGCCGACACTGATGATGACGTCGTTGGGATAGGCCGCTTCCAGCCATCGTTCCGAGCATGTGCGCCACGAGGCGTGGTCCCCGGCGATCAGCACCGGCGCGGCCGGGTCAACGGGCGTTTCGAGGATTTCTTTTTCGGCTTTCCATCCCGCGCCACCCATCAGCAGCACCGCGCAACCGTCGCGCGCGACGCGCAGGACCAGTGAGGCGTCGCCGGCGCTTCTGTATTTTTTCCCTCCGTCCGGATGCAACACCTCCCATTGCAACCGTCCGTCCCATTCGCCGGTCTTGCCCCTGGTCATGCGCCGTATATACACGCCCTGCTTCGCCGCTAAACGCAGGACCTGACGGTACTGGTCGGAGCGTCCAACATGCGGCGATACCCATAATTCATCCACATTGAACCGCTGCAGGATATCCATCGCGCCGCCGGTGTGATTGGCGTCAACGTGTGTGAGCACCAGGGCCTTGAGGTGATTAACGCCCTGTTCGTGCAGGCGGCGCGCCACCCGATAGGATAAATAGGCGGGGCCGGCATCGACCAGGATATCATCCCGTCCGGGGGTGTTGATGAAAATGGCGTTTCCCTGGTCCACGTCAATGATGTCGATAAACGGATCGGCGTCCACATAACTGTTCCAGGCACAGAACAGCATACCGCCCAGGAGCATGGTCGGCATGATATACCGAAAGCTGCGCGGCTTGAACAATAGGGTGGCAAGCCCCAGGTACCACAGCAGCATCCAGAACCACTCGGGAGAACGTACATAAAAGTGCCCGCCCGGCACACGCCCGGCCAGGTCGACAATCCACAGCAGCGCGCGTATGAAAACGACATTGGCAAAGTTGAATACCTCCGCGCAACCGGCGCTGACGCATCCGCCCAGCAGGGAAAAACAGCCCGTCAGCACCACCAGGAAGGCGCCGGGAACAATCAGGATATTTCCCAGCAGGGCCACCGGGGAGAAGAGATTGAAATAATAGGCGGTCAGCGGCGTGGAAACCATCCAGGCGGATATGGAAATGGCGGCCAGCCCCATGAGATAACGTCCGGCGGCGCGCGCATGCTGAATGAAGCGGCGTTCGTCCTGCAGGCGCCACGGGTCCGGACGGAATGCCGGAACGCCGCGGTAGATGACCGGATAGAAAACAATGATGCCGGCGACGACACTGAAGGAAAGGACAAACCCCGGGGTCAACAGTTGCGTGGGGTCCATGGCGGTGATAATCACAGCCGCCAGGGCCAGCGCGGTGGCGCCGTCGGGTTTGCGGTTGACCATGTAGGCCGACCAGTAGGTGATGGCCATGATGCAGGCCCGTATGGCGCTGGCCTTCATGCCGGTGGCCAGCGTGTACAGAATCAGCATGGGGGCCAGTATCCACAGCCAGTACAGTTTGGGCAGGCCGGTGGCTTTAAGCACGGAAGCCAGCAGCAGGGCCACCATGCCCACATGCAGTCCCGAGATGGCGAAGATATGCAGGGTGCCGGTGCAGGAGAAGGCCTCGCGCAGCTCGGATGGCAGCGCGCTGCGATACCCCAGCATGAGGGCATGCAGCAGGCCGACATAGTTCGGATAGGCTTCAATCCCCGCGCCGAGTATGCGCGCGCAAGCGGCGCGGGTGCGCAGGCACCAGGCCTTGAGCGGCCATCCGGCATTCGTGCCCAGCCGCCGGCAGAGCGTTGTGTGTCCTCGCATGTGATAGCTCGTGTAGTCCGCCCATCCCTCCTTTTCTTTCTGCTTGAGCGCGCCGGCCAGCAACCAGCGTTCGCCATAGCGGGGCGGCTCACCGGTTTTCGGCATCCACAGGTCAACCTGCACGACGCCGGTGGCCCGCTGCCAGGGATTGATCCGCCGGAGGCCTTCCACCCGCACGGGAAATCGCCAGCGAAGCTGGTCCGTGCGGCCATAATTGCCCAGCATCACCGGATCATCGTCAATCACGCCCGTGATATCCACAAACTCCGATTCACGCTGCATGAGCGTGGACAGCACACAGGGTGAGGGATTCTGGTTTACAAAGGCGGCCAGCAGCCATCCATGAAAAAGGACCGCGAGAAACAGCAGCCAGACCGATCGTTCGTAGGCATGAAAAATCAGGTAAAGCACAAGGGCCGCGCCGGTCACGAACAGCAGGAGGGGCACCGGACGGGGAATCAGGAACCCCAACGCCATGCCGGTCAACAGGCAGGCGGCCAGGCCCATGAGCGGACGTCGGAGGAATTGCGGGTAGCCGTATATGGAAACATCAAAGAGCGCCACAACATGCTCCCCTCATGGGCCGCCCCCTGTTCGCCATTATTCGTTGGGAAGGTTCAGGTTCGCCCCGCAGAAGAAGTTGAGCGGGCGATGGCGGCCCACCGCCAACGCGCTTTCCAGCGCGCAACGCACATATTCCTTGGCCATGCCCACCGCGTCCGACAACAGCAACCGCTGCGCCAGTAGCGCGGTCAGCGCCGCCGAAAACGTGCACCCGGCGCCGTGGGTTTCCCTGGCGTTGATGCGCGGACCGGAATAGACATGCTCCTCGCCTTCATCATACAAGACGTCGAATACCTCGTCGCCATTGAGATGTCCGCCCTTCACAATACAGGCTAAATCGTAATGCTCGCCGATCTCGCGCGCGGCGGCGCGCAACTCGTCCACCGAGGAGATGGAATGTCCGCAAAGAATCTCGGCCTCGTGCAGGTTGGGCGTCACCACCCGCGCCTGCGGCAGCAACTCGTTGCACAGCGCGTCAATGGCGTCGGCCTGCAGCAGCCGGGCGCCCGAGGCGGCGACCATCACCGGGTCCACCACCAGGATGGGAATGCCCTCGTGGATATCTTCATTGGCGACAACGCGAATAATGTCGGCCGAATACAACATCCCGGTCTTGGCGGCCGCAATGGGAAAACTGTCGCATACCGTTTCCATCTGCAGGGTCACAAACGCCGGGTCCACCGGGACAATGCCCTTCACCTCATCGGGACTCTGCGCCGTGAGGCAGGTCAGTACCGAGGTGCCGAACACCCCCAGCGCCGAAAAGGTTTTGATGTCCGCTTGAATGCCCGCGCCCCCGCCACTGTCGGACCCGGCAATCGTCAATGCCGCATAAAGTTTCGGGTGCTCTTCATTTACTGGTAGTTGTTCATTCATTTGTCCGTCATGATGATACAGCCGCCGTTTCCAGTCAAGCCACTAAAATCACCGTATGAAATGTTCCGTAATTTTTTTGCCCGATAAGTAAAACGCTTTAGTTGATTTGTGGCGCAAGCTGTGCTTTAATCGACCACTATGAAAACAAAACCGATTTGCTGTATATTAATATGTCTGGCTTCTTTTTCATCCGTCCTGGCCCAGGAATTGGTGCTCAGTTCCAATACGTTCGGCGTGCCGGGAGAACGCGAGCCGACGGCGTATATCAACTATCAACAACCAGGAGCCACCAGTGTGATCGTCGCCGGGTCCTGGCAAATGTGGACCAACCGCGACGCCCTTTCCCCCAGGGGCGCGCTGTGGAGCCTGGATGTGCGGCCGCTGGGTATTCCGTTCGGACGCCACGAATACAAGTTCATCGTGGACGGAGAATGGGAGACCGGCGACAACCGCTTCCTGTACGCGGATACGTCATCCATGCTGGCCGTCCCCCCGGATGTCATCCGCCAGGCGCTCATCCAGAGTAATAATCTCATCGAAGTCTTTTTCGCAAAGCCGATTAATCCCAAGGCGAAGATTGCCGCCACGCTCGAGCCCCCGGTCGAGATTGAAGAACTGCGATTGCGTTCCCCCGAGGATACCGGGTACCTGCAGGGCTACACCGCGCATGGCGGCACGCTGACGTTTTGTTTTGACGAGACGACGTACGGGGTGCGCCTGGACGCCAGGGACGTCGTTTCGGTGGCCGGCAATTTCAACGGCTGGAATCCCAAGGAGAAACGCTGGTATCTGTATGACAAGGATGATGACGGCATCTGGAAACTGACCATCCCCATGCAGGCCATCCGCCGTCCGCCCGGCGCCCATGATCTGATTTTTAAATTTGTCGTGAACCATACCGACTGGCTGTCCCCCCCCCAACATGCGCTGAATGCCACTCCGGACGGCGAGGGCAATACCAACCTGCGCATCGACCCGCGTCTGAGCGGCAGCAGCGTGCTCGAAATCCAAACGAAAGAACCGCTGGACCTCTCGGTTTCCTATCTGCTCGGTATCCAGGGGCTGCTCGACCAGGCGCTCTATTGCCGTCCGGACCCCGGCAAGGCGCTCGACAGCATCTATTCCGAAAAAGAACTCGGCGCCATACTGGATAAAGAGCGGCAGGTGACCACCTACCGGCTCTTTGCGCCGCGCGCGACCAGCGTGCACCTGTGCATCTTTGACGGACCCTATTACGAAAAGCACAAACCTGAATACGTGCGTATCAAACCCGTCGAGCGCTACCTGATGTGGAAGGACCCCGCCGACAGCGTCTGGGAGATAACATTACGCGGACTGGATACCGGCGCGTATTACGCCTTCAATGTGGACGGCCCTTCCGGCAATGGCGAGGGCTTCAATCCCCTGGCCCGGATCGGCGACCCTTACGCCCGCGCGGCCGCCCATGCCGAGAACAATAGCATTGTTATTGATCCCGACGAAACCAACCGATGGTTCGGCGGATGGACCGACCAGGCGTTTTCCACCAGCCCTTCCGAGGACGTGGTGATCTACGAATGCCACCTGCGCGATATGACCATTCATCCCTCGTCCGGTGTGCCCGAGGCCCTGCGCGGCACCTACGAAGGACTGCTGGCGTCCGACGGCACCGGCACCGGCCTTGATCATCTCCGCGCCATGGGATTCAATACCATCGAATTCCTGCCGCTCAGCGAATTCAACAACGGTCCCGAAGGGCACAACTGGGGCTATACCACCGTCTACTATTTCGCCCCCGAAGCCTCGTATGGCCGCGCCCCGCTCCAGGGCAAACAGTACTTCGAGTTCAAACACATGGTCAATGAACTGCACAACAAAGGCTTCAACGTTGTCATGGATGTGGTCTACAATCATGTCGGGTCCCCGAACCTCTTCCACATGATCGACCGCAAGTATTATTTCCGCCTCAACCCGGATTACAGTTACATCGAGTTCAGCGGATGCGGCAACGATGTCCGGACAGAGGCGCCCATGATGCGACGCCTGATCGTGGACAACATTGTCTATTGGATGACCGAACACCATGTGGACGGCTTCCGGCTCGACCTGGCCGAACTCATCGACATGGACACCATGCTCGCCATCCGCGACGCGGCGCGCGCCATCAATCCCGATGTCCTGCTCATCTCTGAACCGTGGAGCTTCCGCGGTGAGAATAAACACGAACTCACCGGCACCGGCTGGTCGGCCTGGAACAACGATTTCCGCTATGCCGCCAAGGATTTTATCATGGGCGGCAGGAACCGCGGCTGGCTGATGAAGAATATCTTCGGGTCGCTTACCACCTGGGCGGCCACGCCGCTCCAGCCGGTCAATTACCTGGAAAGCCATGATGATATGGCCCTGGCCGATGAACTGTGCACGCGCCCCGACCGGGACGGACGCAACCTCGAGGAAACCAGTGTAAAGGTCAACCGCCTGGGAGCCACCATCCTGTTTACTTCGCTGGGGATTCCCATGATCGCCGAAGGCCAGGAATATGTTCGCAGCAAGCGTGGCATCCACAATACCTACGACCAGGGCGACACGGTAAACGCCATGTTCTGGTATGAGCGCGACCGTCCGATGGCCAAAGAGACCATGGACTATTACCGCGACCTGATCCACATGCGCCAGAGCGAACAGGGCCGCGCCTTCCGGCTGCGTGATCGTCCGGAAAACAATTATTACCGCTGGCTGAAACCCAAAAATGAATTGGCGCTGGCCTATATCATCAATATGAACCACGAACACCCCGGCGCCAGTTTCATCGTTCTGCTCAACGCCGACAGCCGTGACGCGACCTTTACCTTTACCTTTCCAAAAAACACCACCTGGCGACAGATCAGTGACGGCGAACAGGTCATGATGAGCGGCATTCCAGATACCCCGGTCATTCGCGGCGGCACGGAAAAAACCGTGCGCGTCCCCCCCATCCATTCCGCCATTTTCATGGACGGGTTTTAAACCCGGCATTCCCTGAAACCATACTTGCGAGCCCATCCGCGACGGAGGGCTATAACGCATGCGGCGTCTCTTCGGAAGTGGATACAATCAAAAAAATCACCGCGCGCCTTCGGCATGGCGTCACTTCGCGGAAGTCGTCCGCACCGATAACTTCCCGACGCACTTCGGTGTGCTGAGCTACGAAATGTATAAAGAAAACGGCGTGGTATGCGTGGACTTCCGGGGGAGATGCCACCCCGCCGAACGGCTTTGACGTGCGTGCCCCCTGCGAGTAAATCGCGTATTTATATTCAAGAAATCTTGGCGTATGGCCGATAACCGTGTAGTATTCGCTCCAGAATCATGGACGTGGAACGTGGAAAGGACGGAATTGGCGATATGCGAGCTACATGGATCATTTTGCTGTTACTGGTCATTCTGGCCGGATGCCTGCCCATTGAACTGAGTGTCTCACCCAATGGCCAGAAGGTCCTCATCCCCCGCCAGGAAGGATACTTTTCATACGATTTCGGATATGAAAAAATTCGGCTGCTGTACGCGCCGCCGGAAGGCAAACCGGCCTTCGCGCTGTATGCGCCCGATGAAAAATCCATCCTGACCGCCAGCCAGGTCGGCAGCGGCATGATGCGGGGCGTCGGGTTCAAGCTGTCCATTATCGGACTCAAAGACAAAGAAACCAACATCAAGGACCTTTTTGATGTTACTAATTTAACCTACCTGCAATGGAGCCGCGATAAACAGTATATCAGTTACACGCGCATCTCCGACAGCATCACGCCGCCCATGGAAGAAAATCTCCCGGAACTGTATGTAGTAAAAATTGAGGGCGTGAACCGGCGGAAGATTGACGCGAACAACAGTATCCTGCACCGCTGGTTTTCCAACTCTGAAGCCCTGCTGGCCATCCGGCTGACCGCCAAGACAAACGATATGTACCAGGGTGCCCTGGTCAAGTATGACCTCTCGGACAAGGGAAGCGAACCGGAGGTGCTCGCGGAACTCATTTGCGGCAACAATATGTTCCTGGACCTCTCACCGGACGACAATGTCGCGCTGCTGACCGCCTTCCACGCCGTCCCCACCGGACAATCCCCCATCCTGCCGGAGCTGAGCCAACCCAAACAGGAACTCTACCGGATCGACATCAAGGAAAAAACCGTCACCCCGTCGAACCGGGAAGCGCGCTACGCCCTCTTTTCGCCGAAGGGCGACCGGATACTGGTCGGCGCGGGTCAGGAGGATCGGGCCGATATTGACATCACCGACCTTTCATTCAGCTCATACAAACGCATGGCCACGGACGCCGCCGTGGCCGTCGGCGAATCCTTTACCGACAGCACCTCGATCTATCCATGCTGGGTCAATAATGACACCTTTCTGTACCTGGCCAAACACGCCGTGTACGGCACCGCCGGCGCCAATCTTCAGCTCGTGGAAATGAACGTTAAAACCGGCGACGCAAAAAACCTCCAGGCCACCATCGACAGGGGTGTCAACGAGACACACCGCTGAATCCCGAAATTGACCCCCAAGCCTGGTTGTCCAGGGTTTCGCTGATCCCGCATGGTCAGAAATCCCTACCTCGAACGTTAGCCGCAGAATGAGGTTATCATTGATTTGCCAGTAATCGCGGTGATTTTTTTGATGGTATCCACTTCCGAAGAGACGCCGCGTTTGGAAAATTAAACGGACACTCAAGCGGTTG
>RZZM01000626.1 GCA_009929845.1 Spartobacteria bacterium | reverse complement strand
ATCCGACTCCGAAGCGACACGGCGCATGGGGAAAAACCGGACATCCATAGGGGAGGGTCGCTGTCCTCAGCGACTGGCCGGTGGGGCGTGGATGCCGTACGACGTGCCCTGCGTACGCTGGTCATTGAGGACAATGACCCTCCCGGCGGTGTTTGCAGGTGGCATAAACGCATCGGTTATAGTGCAACCCCTAATCTCCACCCGCGGCCAACGGCCGAGGTAAGGAGTTCTGACCCTGATGTTATGTTAACTTCCACAAGGTGAGGAGAATGTATGGGTTGGTCTAAACGAAAACACGGTTTCGCGGTATACTGTCTGCAGGCATGAAGGAGAAGATGAATGTCCTGTTTTAATGATTTTGAAGCGCACGGGCCCACGGACCTGACGGAATACTGGCCCATTGGTGACAGTTGGTACATACGGAGTGGAGAGAGCGGTCCTGTCCTGGAAAACTGGGATGCAGAGGACCCGTACTTTTCAACGCGGACTCCGCCGACGGACTCCTTTTCCGACGTGGATGTCTACACCGCTGCCGACGGAACATGGTACGTGCGCTACACCGGCGGGGGATATCGGGCCCAGGCCTGGGGGTTGATCGTTTGAGTGGCGCTAGTTTGCCAGCGCTTCCATGGCCTCAGGATTGCTTTCGTAGCGCTTGAGTAGCTTGCCCAGCCCCAGCAGATCCATGGTGCGTACGATCTTGGTGTTCAGTTTGCTCAGCGCAAGTCGGCCGCCGTTAACATAGCAGCGCCTTCGGTAGGACGAGAGCAAGCCCAGCGCCCGGCTGTTCATGTAGGTGAGGTTTTCGCAATCAAAAAGAACCTTGACCCCTTTTTTCCGGAATACCGGGTCCAGGCTGTCTTTGAATATGTCCTTGGTGGCAGAGTCAATCGGGCCGTTGAGTGTCACGACCACCACATCATCGACCTGTTCAATTTTTACTTCCAATGTATTATCCACGATACTCATACCCCCTTAGGTTTACGAAGCCTTGAGATTTCTAGTGTCTCTTTTTCCATGACATTTCTCGCCTTGTACTTCTCTTTTTCTGATTTCATATTCTGGGATCTTATCAGGAGTTTGCCTGTTCGTCCATGATTCTCTTACAGAAATATTCTATGCGCTTGATTTTTTCTGAAAACTATGCAAGGGTGCGCCAACGATAACAAGGGAGTGCAAGGTGACAGAACAACTTGTTGATATTGGCGATGTGACTGAGAATGATATTGTGTTCAACTGTCCGGCATGCGGAAAGAGCCTGGCCATAGACCGGCGGGGCGCCGGATTGCTTATTGCCTGCTCTGATTGCGGCGAGAAAATCACGGTCCCCGTACCCGAGGATATGCTGGACGATGAAGAGGGGTATGGGGAAGGGCAAGGGGACTTCGATGAGGATATTGAGGAAGGGGAAGCGGACGCCAATCTGAATGAAACCGGCGTTCTGGATTTATCCGGGCTTGATGAGGACGAGAAAGTTGAGCGCATCCTGGAGCTTGAGCAGTCCCTGGCGGCTTCCCAAAGCAGGGTGCAGGAACTGGTACAGAGCCTTCAGGAGGTATACAACCGGCGTAACTATCTCGAAGACATCCGGGTCGAAAACCTTGAACGTTCCGAAAAAATCAGCCGTGAACTCGCCCTCATACAGGACGCCCTCGACCGTATCGTGTCCATTTCGCAGGAAGTCGAGATCATAAAAGAGCCCCTGGCTCCCATTACACTGAAAAAGCCGGAATAACCCGAGCCCGCCGGACATACCTGTTGCCCCGGTAGGTTCCCCGAGCGTAAAAAAGTTATTTCACTTATCAACAGCGCTGCGCAGAATGTTAATAACTTCTTTG
>RZZM01000198.1 GCA_009929845.1 Spartobacteria bacterium | reverse complement strand
TGGATGTCGAAGCCTATCTGAACGCGCAACTTCCCGAGGCGCCCATCACCTGCCTGCCCAACGGCATCACCATCGACGACTACCCGCAACAGGGGCCCGTGGCCCCCCTCGACCTGCCCCGCCCCGTTTTTCTCGGTTGCGGCATGCTGGGCGATGTGAAGCGCTTTGACCTGACCATTGAAGCCGTGGCCCAACTGGGACAAGGCAGCCTCCTCCTGTTGGGAAAAGGCGACCAGGAAAAACGCCTGGCGGCATTGGGACGGCAGAAACTGGGCCCGCGCTTTGCGATCACATCCGTACCGTATGAAGCCATGCCCTCCTATTACCGCGCCGCCGATGTCGTTACCGTTCCGTCCACCGGCGAAAGTTTCGGCATGGTTTACCTGGAAGCCATGGCCTGCGGGAAGCCGGTGGTGGCTACGCACGACCGCAACCGGGAACGGATCATTGGAGACGCCGGCGAACTGCTCGACCCCGCCGATATCCCCGCCTACGCCCAGGCGCTGAAGCGCGCCGCGGAAACCACCTATCCCACCTCCCCGCGGGCGCAGGCCGAAACCTTCGACTGGCAGCACATCGGCCCCGGCTACCTCGAGGCCCTTGAAAAAGTCGTCGCAACTAAAGCTACCCGAACCACCTTTCCCATCCGTCGGCATATGGGAGATTAGCCGCCATGTCAACCGCCACAGAACAGCCCATGATCAGCGCCACCATCATCACGCTCAATGAAGCCGCGTGCCTGCAACGTTGCCTGGCCTCCGCGCAGTGGATGGACGAACTCGTGGTGGTCGATAGCGGCAGTGGCGACGCCACCTGTGACATCGCCCGGCAGTTTTCCGCGCGCGTCATCCAGCACAATTTTGAAGACTTCGGCTCACAGAAAAACTTCGCCGCCGAACAGGCGCGGCATGACTGGATTTTTTCGATTGACGCCGATGAGGAAATCACCCCCGCGCTGGCCGCGGAAATCCGGCAGGTCGTCGCCGCCCCCGAGGCGCATGCCTGCTACGCCGTCCCCCGCGAAAATATCTATTTCGGAAAGCCACTGCGGCATGTGATGGGCATCGACGCCCCGGTCCGCCTCTATCGCAAGTCCGTCTGCCAGTTTGACGGTCCGGTGCACGAAAAAGTCGTCGGCGCCGAAGCGGGCCGCCTGGAAAACAACCTGCGCCACTACAGTTGTGAAACGTTTGACGCATGGCAAACCAAACACCGCACTTACCTGCACATGGACGCCAAACAGAAATACGCGGATGGACGGCGATGTTCACTGGCCAATATGGTGGCCGCGCCGGCGCATGTCTTCCTGCTGCGTTATCTCAGGTTACAGGGATTCCGGGATGGCTATGCCGGCTTCCGCGTGGCCCTGGAAATGGCGTTGAGCGCGGCCCGCTACGAGATATATCTGGCGCGGTTGGGGAGAAGATAGCGTATGCCGATGCCCGTCACAGCGCCATCGCCGACACAAACGCTCTCCGTGGTTATTCCCGTCCACAACGCGCGCGCTACCCTGCCGCACTGCCTGGAGGCGCTGGCCAAACAACGGATACCCGCCCTTGAATACATACTGGTCGACAACAACTCGACAGACGACTCGGATGAATTGGTCCGCGCCTTCATGGAACAGCACCCGCGCCTGCCCATCATACAGCGGCGCGAATCCCGGCCGGGCGCGGCGGCCGCGCGCAATGCCGGGGTCGCCGCGGCCACGGGTGACTGGATCGTTTTTACCGACGCCGACTGCGTTCCCGAACCCGACTGGATCGCGAACCTCGCCGGGGCCCTTCCGACGGCGACACACGTTGCCGGCCTCGCGGGCTGTATCACAGCCGCGCCGTCCGACAGCGTCATCGCCACCTTTCTCGGACTCTACACTCTGCCGGGCGTTGACACTGAACGGGACATCGCGGAATACACCTTGATCGACGGCGGCTTCCCCACCGCCAATCTTGCCATCCGGCGGGACGTATTCAACGCCCTGGACGGGTTTGATGAACGCATTCCGATTTATGGCGAGGACCACGACTTGTGCGCCCGCCTGTATGACGCGGGCTACGCCATCCGCACCGTTCCCCGCGCGGTCGTCCGGCACATCCACCGCGCCGCGCTTAAACCGTTTTTAAGGCAGGCCTTCGCCTTCGGGAAATCCCATGCCCTCATGCTCGCCCGCCGGCAAGACGGCGCGGTCATCATCGTGGCCCCCGGCGTACGGCTCACCCGCTTCAATACGCGGAAACGCATCTGGCTGGACTTGAACCAGGCCGACAAGAAACTGTTGGCCCTGCTGCTCGCCGGCATGATCTGGCCGTTCTTCTGGCTGCTGGTCCCGCTTTACCTGGTCTACCTCTCCTTTGTTATCGCCCACCGCATACACAGGCGTAACCTTGACCTGCCTGAAAGCCATCCCCCGGTGTTTGCGCTCCTGCTAATTCTTAAATCAGCCGCCCTGACGATGGGACGCATCAACGGATCGCGGCAATACAAGGTGGTGTGTCTATGAATTCGCCTCCCCCCCCACCCTGGCCCGCGATCTCCGTCATTATCGTGACAAAACAACGGCACGAACTCGCGCAAAAAGCCGTTGCAAGCGTTTTGCAGACCGATTATCCACCGGTCCTCCGGGAGATTGTTGTCGTCGAGGAAACCGACACGCCGCGCCCCATTGAGGGCGACGGCGTGGCGTACCACACCATTCCCCTGGAGCATCGCGGCATCGGCTATATCCGCAACGTGGCCATCGGACACGCCACGCATGCGTTGATTGTGTTTACCGACGACGACTGCCTGGTGGCGTCCACCTGGCTCACCGAACTGATACGCCCTTTTCTCGATCACCCGGACACCGGCGCCGTGGCCGGCGCCGTCAAGGTCCCCCCATGCGGGCCCGTAGGACAATGCGAAAACATCCTCGGGTTTCCGGGCGGCGGCATGAAGTACGTGCACCGCGCCCGGGGCCGCGTCATTCCCCTGCCCACCTTTTCCACCTGCAACGGCGCCATCAACCGCCGGGTCACCGGACCGGTTTCCTTTGAAAGCGGCTGCCGGATGGGCGGTGAGGATGAATTGCTCAGCCGTCGCATTTCATCCGCGCACCCCGTCCTGTACACCCCCGACGCCGTGGTGTACCACCAACCGCGGGACAACATACGGCGCGTCTTCCAATGGTTTGTGCGCCGCGGACTCGCCCGCATCGAAATCCTGCCCCATGTAGAACATGCCCGTCGGACCATACGCCACCTCCTCTGGATATCCCCGGCCTTTCGCCTGCTGTTGATTACCGGCCTCGCCGCGCTCCTGCGCCTCCCGATTTTCCCGGTATGGGCACTATGCTTCCTGGCATACTACACCGCCGTACTGTTCAAATACCGATGGAGCCGCGCCTACTACCCGTCCATGCAAACCTTCCTGCTGATCCCCCTGGTCAAACTCGTCATGGATATCGCCCTCGACTACGGCTCTATAAAGGCCTGGCTCCACTGGTCGTAATCGCACTCTTTAACTCGCCGAACCCGCCGGAGGCGTTGCTCCGCATAGATGGGCGATGGGAAGAGTGCGATTAGGATGGGCGACAATTACATAGGGTATCACGCATAATCCTAACACGGGAAGAGGCTTGTTGTTCAGGCTTCAGCCTGCCGCGCACGGCGAGCCACATGCCAAGCCGCGCGCAAAACAACGCAAAAATTCCCGTTTTGTGTTTCAAGGCCTTCTTTGGCGGATACGTTCGATGGGCTGGCCGGCGTCGCGCACGGGGAGAAGCCGGACGGGGGTTCCTGACAGCAGTTGGTGGGCCATCTGCGCGCCCTCAGCGGCAAGGCGTGTGTAATCCACCGAGCAGGAGGCATCCGCGCCGTGTTCAACAAAGGCGGCATCAGCTGTATAAAGCGGTATTTCCGCGGATTGACAGGCTTGCAGGACAGCAGGAAACGCGGAGGCCACGGTATTGTCGAGGATCATATACATGGCATCCACCTGCGACACCACCTCCCTTGCCGCCAGCTCGACTTCCGCAATGGAATGGACCGCCTGCTCGCGGAGTGAAAACCCGTACTCGGCGCACAGTGGGCGCAACCGGGCCATCCCTGCCTGTGAATTGGCTTCGGAGGGATTGAACAGCACACCGAGCTGCCGGCATTCGGGCTGCAGGCGCTGAATCATTTCCAGTTGCGGGCGTATCGGCATGGCATCGGAAACACCCGTCACATTCCCTTCCGGCGCGTCCGGGTGCGCGACAATACCGGCGGCCACCGGATCCGATACCGCCAGAAAGATGATGGGCACATCTTTAATCAGGTTGGCGCATGCCTGCGCCGACGGAGTGGCGATGGCGGCAATCAAATCAGGCCTGGCATTCTGGAGTGCCTGCGCGATCTGATGGGCCATCAACATCTCACCCTGCGCGCAATATGTCTTCACATCAATCCCCGGCTGAGCGATGGAAAATTCCCGGACAAACACCTCCTCGATATGGTCCAGCGCCGGGTGGTCGGCAAATTTCAGCACGGCCACACGCGGGGCGTCGGACGACGACACACGCGGGGAACATCCCGTCAAGGCGATGCACCCCCACCCCAGCAACACGGGAAAGAGGCACGCCATTCTATGTTTAACCGTTCGCATTTTTCACTCCAATAATTATGGACAGTCATATGACAGCATGGCTAGTCCTCCGGGGTTGGGGGCTTCACCAGTATGCGTATGTCATGGCCCTTGTCCCGACAGAGGTCAAAATGCGGGAGATTACGGCTGAACCCGGCCAGGGCGAGCGCGCTTGTCGGTTTATGAAGCACGGCGCAGCCGAGGGCAAGGGCCTCTTCCACGCCGGTCCGCATCTCGGTATCGCTCATCAATGAGCCGCCTTGCGTAATGCCTACATAGTAATCGCACCCAAGCAAATGCTTGCGCACATCATCGGGCGCAGTGAAGCCGTGAACGCACACACCGGGCCGGGTGGCGCATTCGGCGAAGGCGGCCTGGACGCGGCGTTCGGTTTCCGGAAAAAGCGATTCGCCGCCCACATCCACACTGTCATGCACCCGTCCAAAAAGGTCAAAAACCGCGTCACACTTTTCCTGAATCTTTTGAAAGACCGGCATGAACTCGAATACTTCATGCCAGAAATAGAACAGTCCATGATAGGCGAATCGAAGCGGTCCGGGGCGCGCCACGGGGCCTCCCGCGCATTCGTTACGACGCCAGATATCCGGATTGGGGATGTTGCGTGTGTACGTGAAGCTTCCGTCGGACAGACGGTAGCGTTCGACCAGAAACGGACGGGTCCACAATGGATACACCTGGTGGAAAAGCGGCATGACGGCTCGGTTGAAAGCCAGCAATCGCTCCCGCATGGCCGGATCTTCCGCCAGGTCGGCCAGGTCGAGGGCGAGAAAGACTTCCTGCCGGACCCCGGCCTCAACAGCCATCTCCAATGCAGCGGCCAACACCCCGTAATCGGTTATGCACCAGTCATAAAAAACCGCGTCCACCCGCCCGATCAGGCGTTCAAAGGCGGCCAGCGTCTGCACGCGGAAGACCTCGGCCCCCGACCGCTCAAGCGCATCCGCCCGCTGGATTACGGTCTGGTCGGAAGGACGAAAGAAAAGCCAACAGCGCGGCGGCGCGGGGGCCGGCGGGACAGGCGCGTGTTTCGGGGGAACGGGAAATATGGACTGCGCATCCCTTTGATCGAGTGGCTGCAGGCCATGCGCCGAGTACAGGAACACATCGTTCGCGCAGGCGCAGCACGCCGCGACCAGGGCCTTGTAATGCGCATGCATCACATGTGCGATGGCCAGTACAACGAGGTCGTACCGTCCGGCGCGACGGAGCTGCTCGGGGTCCACCGCTGCCGTTTCCAACTGAATAATCCGGTCATACACTGCCGGGGCGGCCTGTTCACGGCGGGGCCGGTACAGGTCGAGCGTAGCGGAGGGGCACGCTTCGCGCAACAGGCAGCCCAGCTCCTTCAAACGCTCGTCGGTCGTTGCGCCGACCACGAGTATACGCGGCGTTGAAGGTTTGATGGTTGTGATAAAATGTGCGGTGGTCGAATTCATCATGCAGACGCCATGGCATATAAACGGATGGCCCTGTCCGCCCGCGGCTTGTCACGGCGCAGCAGGCGGCGGTAGAGTTTCTCTTCATCGTGCCGGGAGACGATGACAACGCGCGCGGTATTGTCCTCCGTAAATGGGACAAAGGCCTCGCGCAGGTCGTCGCGCACGAATAAAAATCCAGCCCGTTCCCGGTCGCCCAGAAAGGTCCAATGCTCACCGGCGCGGGCAAGGTCCGTGACCGCCGCCGCCACGCCCGCCTCCCTGGCGCGCATCCGCCGTTCCGTGAAGTCCGCCCAGGTGTTCAAGACCTCCGCCACCGCGGCTTCCAGTTCGGCGGCGGGGAGTTCGGGCGTCTGGATAACGGTATGATCGTCACCCAGGTAGGCGCTCCAGTCATCGGTGAGCAGCCAGCCCTGCCGCCGGCATTCGTCATGGAACCGCGTTCCGGGGAACGGGGTGCAGTAGGAAAACTGGGCGGATTCGGGGGCGGTTTCAAGCAGGAATCCGGTGGTTTGCCGGATGGTTTCGCGGGTCTCACCGGGTATTCCGAACGTAAAGGTCAGGTGCATCTTTACCCCGGCATCCCGTGTGCGCCGGATGGCTTCATGAAACCGCTCGAGATTCGTCGCCTTGTTGCAGGCATGGATCAGGCAGGGGGCGATGCTTTCGACGCCATACTTGATGGAATAGAGCCCGGCGTCCACCAGCGCCGCCAACATGGTCGGCGTCATGCAATCCGCGCGCGCCATCATGGCCCACGGGTAGCGGTCCAACCCCCGCGCCCGAATACCCGCGGCAAGTTCAATCATCCGCCCTTCCCCGATATTGGCGGTGTCGTCATCAAAATAAAACGATTCACAGCCATAGGTTTCGATCAACCCGCTCACTTCATCCAGGGCCGCCGCTATGGAGCGCGGACGGTACGTGCGGTTGCCGTAGATCAGTTGGGGCCAGACACAGAAGGTGCAGCCGAACGGACAGCCCCGGGAAAGCCAGGAAGCGGCCACGGGCGAGGGTAGCCCGCACACCGGATCGGCATAGTTACGCATCGGTAATTGCTCGAACAATGGCGGGGGCAATGCATTGACATCGGGTGTCGCGGGAAAGGAATTCGATCCTGATGTTTTGCCGGTCACACCGGAGATCGCCCCTACGTCGCGCCCCTGGACAAGCGCATCGACAACGTCATTGACCACGAGATCGTATTCGCCGGCAATCCATGCATCAAGGTCCCCGCCTTGCACAAGCCCTCGGGCCAGTTCAGGGGCATGGGCTCCGCCCCCCGCCAGGAAAACATCGGGCAACAATTGCCGTACGCGCCGCAACAGCGCAAGGTCATTGCCCAGGCTTGGTGTCGAGGTTTCAATAAAGACGAATCCCGGATTGAACCCAGCGAGACGGCTGAGCAGTTGCTCCTGGTCCATATCCGCGGCCACGGCATCAATCAGCATGACCTCATGCCCACTTTGTTGCAGACGCGCGGCGGCAATGGCCAGGAAAAACGGGAAAGGGATATAGCGGGGCAGCGACCCGTCCGGGAGCCGCCGTTGGAAATGTGGCCAGCGTGATCCGGCGCGCACGCCCCACCGGTCGGGCCGGACAGGATCGGTCCAGGCTGGATTAATCAATGCTGTTTTCATGGGGTCAGTTTACCTGTATAACACGCTATCGTAAACTTTATCATACGACAATTTTCAAGAAGGCGACACAAAAATGAATGAAGGTGTCAGTTGTGCGGTGGTTGCAGGTTGCGGGGTTCAAGTTTTCAGCTCTAAAATGGCCCATTTTCGGCCCATTTTCGACATTTTTCACCGAAATCGGCTTTTTTTCGGCGTTTTCGGCGCGAAACGTGCGTGGCTCGCTGCGCGGCAGGCAAAAGTGGTGTCACTTCAGATTCATCGATGTAAGGCGTTCTGAACGAGTTATTTTTTGCCATGCCCAGTCGGCTATCGACCTACCCCGTCCACTATCATTTTCATGTCACGATCGTGACATGAAAATGATAATGCAGGGAGTGCGGATAAGCTGGAAGTGGGTAAAACCTATAATCGACTACCTGCAACCTAATCAGCTTCCCCGCTACCATCTAATCACCTCCTCAAAGTTCTACAACTGCACGCGCCAGGCATTTTTCACCGAAATCGGGCGTTTTCGCGCCTTTTTTGCGCGAAATGTGTGCGGTTCGCCGTGCCATGCGGACGCTGGTCATTGAGGACAATGACCATCCCGGCGGGTTTGACAACGCTTGCGCGGGTCGCTGTCCTCAGCGACTGGACAGCGGGCAGGGATGCCTTGCGTCGCGCTTTACGGACGCTGGTCATTGAGGACAATGACCCTCCCGGCAGGTTGGATGACGCTTGCGCAAGGGTCGCTGTCCTCAGCGACTGGACGGCGGGCGGGGATGCCTTGCGTCGCGCTTTGCGGACGCTGGTCATTGAGGACAATGACCCTCCCGGCGGGTTGGAGACGACGCTTGCGCGGGAGGGTCGCTGTCCTCAGCGACTGGACGGCGGGTCTGGATGCCTTGCGACGCGCCATGCGGACGCTGGTCATTGAGGACCTGCCTTCATATATTACGGCATGACAAGCAATGACCCTCCCGGCGGGTTGGATGCCGCTTTCACGGGAGGGCGCGCGCTTGATCCAACAGGACAGGCCACAGCGCTTCATGGTCATACGCCTCGGTATACCATCCATATTCATCCAGCAGACGCCGGAACTCAGATTTATAGAGCGGGTGCCAGTCGCATGGTTCGCCGGCCGCGCACACCGGCACAATGGTCCGGATGGCGTCCGCCACCTCCCCACGCAGGTCGGCCAGGATATCTTCGTACGGAAATGCCGGAATCGGCTCGCCGGTCCGT
>RZZM01000625.1 GCA_009929845.1 Spartobacteria bacterium | reverse complement strand
CATTTTCCGGCTCATAAAGGCCGTTTGGTATGTTTTTATCCGCGTTCATCTGCGTTCATCCGTGGCTAACAAAATGGGTTATTGAGAAGATACGTTTTTTGGCGGCGCTGTGAGCGCGCGTGGCGTGGCATGTGGCTCGCCGTGCGCCGCGGGCTAAAGCCCGTACAACGAACCAGAGGATTTACTGTACGGGTTGAGCGCCGCCCCAGCCCCATTGCTGCTGCATCAGTTGGCCGGTCAGACTGCTGCGGATGTACCACATGCCGTCCAACGGACTGTATACGGCCACGTCCGTCGCGTTGTCGCCATCGTAGTCGCCGGGGACCGGCTGCACGGAGCCCCAGCCCCATTGAACGGTCCACATCTGCGCGTCGCGGCTCCTCCGAATGTACCAGGTGGAGTTGGCGGGATCGTACACGGCCATATCGGTGATGCCGTCCTTGTCATAATCGCCGGGAACCTTGGTGGCCCCGGCCCAGCCCCAGTTGATCTGGATGGTCTCGCCACTGTAGCTGGAAAGCACGTACCAGGTGCCGTCCGCGGGGTTGAACACACCAATGTCATCCAGGCCGTCGCCGTCAAAGTCGTTGTTGGTTTTCTGCTGTTTGGCGCAGAGCACAACCGAATGGGAGAGCCCTCCGTCGGCCTTGACGGCGCCTTTGAGGCCCGGAACCCGTGTGGGGGTCGAGACGTTTGAAAAGTTGCCCAGGCCTAATTGGCCGGAGGTATTTTGGCCGCAGGCCCACAGCGAGCCGTCCGCCTTGATCATCAGCGTGTGGTTTCCGCCGCATGCAATCGAGGTTACGCCGGAAATGTCCACTTTATGCGGGGAGTTACGATCCAGGTTGTGCCCGAGGCCCAACTGCCCGTAGTTGTTCCTGCCGAAGGTGTAGACCTCGCCTTCGGCGGTCAGGACCGCGGTATGGAACAAACCGCAGGAGACCTGTTTGAGCACGGGGATGGTTGTCACCCGTTCGGGGGTGTTCCGATTGAAATTATTGCCGATTCCCAATTGGCCGTAATCATTTTTGCCGGTCATGTACAGCCATCCGCGGGCACTGATCACGGCGGTGTGATAGACGCCGCAGTCCCCGTCAACAATGCTCGATACCCCGGACATGGTCGCATAATTAGTCTGGGAAACATTGTTGCCGATACCCAGTTGGCCGCTCGTATTGTTGCCGACTGCCCGAACAGAGCCGTTACCCAGGATCAGGCAGCTATGTCCGTCGCCTCCTATGCCCTTGCGAATGCTGACGATGGTGGTATTGATTGAAAATTGATGCCTGTCAATCCTGTCGGGAAACCCAAGCTGCCCATAAATATTCCAACCGCAGTAATAGACGTACCCGGCGCCCAGGCACATCGAAAACAGGTTGCCGCATGCAATGTCCGAGACCCCGGAAAATCCGGGTAATGCCACGGGGGTTAATTTGTTATTGGGATAGTCGGTGCCCAGTTGCCCGTAATAATTCCTTCCGCAGACGAAGAGATGACCGCCATCATCGATAAAAAGGGTGTGGTAATCGCCGCAGGCGACAGCCTGCAAATCACTAATGGCGCCGACATGGGTGAAGCGATTGTGACTGGCCGTGTTGCCCAGTCCCAGTTGTCCGTATCCGCCGCTGCCCGCGCTCCAGGCCTCGAGGCTGTACGCGGCCTGGGTGATGATGCCTAGCGCAGCGATTCCCGTCAGTATGATACTCAAGTGCTTTTTCATGCTCCGGCCTTCCTGTTGTTGCCCGATATATATATGTACCATTTCACTCTAGCATAATCTCCGGCGCATGCAACTCTATTTTCAGGCGCCCACCAAATTCTTATGCGGTCCATTTCCGCC
>RZZM01000197.1 GCA_009929845.1 Spartobacteria bacterium | reverse complement strand
CCGGTGACCAGGAGAATACCATGCGGCTGCGCAATCGCGTACATGAGCTGTTCGTTCGAGGTTTTATCCAGCCCCAGGGCCGCGATACTCGGGGCCAGCGAGGACTTATCCAACGTACGCATAACGATCTTTTCGCCATGCACCGTGGGCAGGATACTCAGGCGGATGTCCACTTCCTTGTTCAGCGCGCGAATACGAAATCGTCCGTCCTGCGGAATTCGCCGCTCGGCAATATCCAGGTTGGACATGATCTTAAGGCGGGAAATGATGGCGGATTGCAAGGCCTTGGGCGGACTGGGGCTTTCAATGAGCACCCCGTCAATACGGTACCGCAGGCGAATCGAACGTTCCATGGGTTCAATATGGATATCACTGGCCCCCTTGCGGATCGCTTCCACCATGATCGAATTGACGATACGGATCACCGGCGCGTCTTCGGCGGACTCGAGCATTTCATCGAGGCTGACGTCCTCCTGGGTCTCCATGCCGACTTCAATGTCCCCCTCGCTCACATCCTTAAGGATATCCTCCAGGCCGGCGGCTGAACTCTGTGTAAAGCGCTGGAGCAAATCCTTGATCTGCTGCTCGGGGGCGACCACCGGAATCACGTCCAGGCCAGTCAGGGCGTGCACTTCATCAATGGCCATAACGTTGAACGGATCGCCAAGGGCCAGTGTCAGCACGCTTTGCGAACGGGCCACGGGCACGACCAGTTGACGGGTCATGGTTTCCTGCGGCAGCAGGTCAAGCAACTGGTTGTCCGGATTAAAGTGGCTCAGCTCAATGGGCGGCATTTTCAGGTATTCGCCGAGGGCCAGCGCCAAATCCACCCCGGAAACCAGTTCATGGTCCACCAACCATTTCTCGAGCCGCACGCCTTTCTGCTGCGCCTCGTAGGTTGCTTCCTGCAGGATATCCGTGTCAATTCCGCACCGTTTGCGCAGGATATCCACTACCGTATTCTCTAATGTTGCCGTCTGCATAATTGATATATCTCTTCAGCAACACCTAATCTACCAGAACCTTTTGAAAATTCCAAGACCCCTGAGACAGAAATACAATAAATAGTTTGAATAGATTCGGGGCAGTCGCTACAATGCGCGCCAAGTAAATATCGTAACCCCGGTAGCGTATGAATGAAATGACCAATGAATCAGGAGAGGCCGAAGTTTGGAGCGCGATATCGTCTTTCGAACAGATTCTCGAAGCGATGCCCAACGATCGGGTAGCCCTGGAAACCCTCCACGAGGCCTATGAAAAAATCGGCGACCAGGCACAAGCGCTAAACTACCTGAGCCGCCTGGCGATGGTGGTGTGCGAGGAACGCGATGTGAACGCCGGCGCGGCCCTGCTTGAAAAATTTGAGGACCATATGGACTCCGACCTGGCGACCGTGCAGGAGGCCATCCTGCATTTGCAAGGCCTGGTGTCGGGCGATCTTAAGGAAGAGGAACCGGAACAACCCGTGGTGCGCGCCAAGCCTAAACGCCGCCCAACGGATATTACCCGGGAGTTGTCCCTGGCCTGGGAGCTGCTGCAGTCCGAACAGATCAGCCAGGAGAACTACGAAACAATCGTGCAGGATTTGACGGAAAGTTCCACACGCAACATCGAATCCCCCATCACCGTGCTGCACGTGGTGGAGGACCGACAATTCACCAATGGCGCGCGGATCCTGGCCCATATGGCCCGCATCACGAATATTCCCATTGTCATGCTTTCCAAGTTTGATATAGACCCCGAAGCCCTGACCATGTTGCCCATTGAGGTCGTTTCCAAACACGGGGCCATGGTGTTCGACTTCATAAAGAACGAGGCGCTGGTGGCCATTCTTAATCCGTTCGACACAGAGCTGCAGGACGAAATCAAGGCCATGCTGAACCGCCCCTGCCACTTCTACCTGACCTCGGCGGCGGAATATGACGGGGGCCTGAACCAGATACGGCAACGGTTCAAGGAAGAAGCGGAAGACAAACGCCACTAAGGCAGCGTAGCTTCCAGGGCGCGCCGGGCCGCATGGGCCCGTTCAAGTTGATCGTACAGTTCCCCTGCGCTTTTTTCGGCGCCCGGCTGCGCAAACAATCCTTTTCGGCGTGCCCCCAGTTGCCGGAAGAACAGGGCGTATTCATTCAGCACAGCCTGGAACCCGCGGGAACGCCCGATGCCCAGCGACTGTACGCGCATTTCCATGAAACGCGCCAGGACCAGCATCCAGGCGACATCCCGCTGCTCAATCAGGTCGGCTATTGTCAACGTATGCGTGCCATCTTCCCGGGTGATCATGCTGATGATTTCCGGACGCACCAAAAGACTCTCCTCCAACGCCTCCAGGTCCGCAGCCGATACCGCCCCCCATTCGCTGCGCACCTGCTGCCGGGCGATCACCCACAGGTCCCATTGCTGCTCGATTTCTCCAAACGTGTCCACCTGGAACAAGGGGATCAGCGATTCCACCTCCCAGGCTTCACCCCGGCGGGCAGCGGCAAAAATTCCGTCCAGTATCGCGGGCGCGGGCGGGACGCCCAGCAGCCACGCCGTCGCCAGGCCCAGCCACGCTGTACGTTCCGGCCCCTCATACGGCATGCCGGTAATGATATCTCCCAGTCCCGGCAGGACGCCCTGCGCCCAGGCCGCCAGCGCGACCTGGTCATTCCGGGCCCGCTGCACACCATAAAGATTAGCCGCCACCCCGACGGCCAGCCACTCCGGAACCTCCGCCAAACGCTCCCCGCGGGAGGAGAGCGATTGCCCCGCAATCGGAAAGCGGTTCAGCAGCAGGCCCACCAGCGCTTCGAGGACGTCTTCCTGGTTCACCCGGCCAGGATTCACGACCAAAATCTCCTGCTGAAGGCGGAACCCGGACCAGCGCTGCATGGCGTACACCTGTCCCTCATCCCCGTCGGGATTCACTCGCATGACCAGGGTCAACGGCTCCCCCCGGTCAAATGCCAGGGACCGGTCAAGCAGCTCCTCAAGCGATTCGGCCACGTCCTCCAGCCATACGGCCAGCTCCACATGTTCGGGGGTGGTCAGGCCTTTGACCACAAATCGTTTTGACGAGCTGATCGCGGGAGTCGTAGGCAGTTCCACCGTGTTCTCCGCCACCACAGGCGCACAAAAAACAAGCCCGCAAAGCGCACAAAGCATCGGAATCCATAGGCCCTGTTGCGGACCGCGCCCCGTCCTCATGCCCTGGACCCGCTTTCAATCAATACCGTAACCGGCCCGTCATTGACCAGGCCCACCTGCATGTGCCGGCGAAAACATCCCTCGCCCACCTCGTAACCCAGCGCGCGCAAGTTCTTCACAAAGGCCTCATACAACACACGGGCCGCCTCCGGTTCGGCCGCCTGGATATAACTGGGCCGGTTCCCTTTTGCGCAATCTCCGCAGAGGGTGAACTGGCTGACCACGAGAAACGCGCCGTCCACCTGCGCGCACGCGTAATTCAACCGCCCCTCGCCGTCATCAAAAATCCGCAGTTTAGCCACTTTGCGTGCCGTCCATTGCGCCTCCGCCAGGCCGTCCTCCCGCGCCACGCCCAACAGCACCAGCGCCCCGTGCGCAATCCGGGCCACCTCCTGCCCGTCTACCCGGACCCAGGCCTTACTGACACGCTGCACAAGTGCCCTCATCGACCGCTACATGACTTTGCGTGTGGTCCGCAATGTATCGAGCCGGTTCAGCACCGCGGCAATCTCGTAGCGACGGGGCCGCGCCAGGTCGCCGCGCAACTCGCGGGACAGGCATTCCAGGCCGTCTGTACTCAGGTCACGGTCTACCAGGTCCAGGATTTCCCGTACCGGGCGTTCTTCATCCATGTAGCGCAAACGGGCATAATAAAGGATCAGACCAATCGTCGCCGTCTGATGGACATCCGCAAGCTGGATGACGCCGTTCATGTCAATGGTGGTCCGTCCGAACTCCAGCACATCCAGCCGGGGCGCTTCAATGTAGGCGTCATGGCGTCCGACACTCGGGTCGATACTGCTGGGAACGACCCATCGCGGCTGCTCGACCAGCGCGGCCATATCGGCCGGCGCATCGTTGCCCGGCAACGGGGCCGGCACCATTTCCTTGGCCTGCGCGGTGATATTGTGCACCCTGAAATTATCGACATACAGGACCGTGTCCGCCACGGGAACGAATTCACTGACCGCGCTGCACCCGCCGATGACAATGGAGACCCCGAGGTCTTCCACGAGCTGGCGCGCGCGTACGGCCAACGGAACCATCGTGTGCTGCGCGCTGCCACGCAGATCATTCAGCCGCGAATCGCGCGACAGGAAGGCCGGGGAGGAATCGGATTCATCACAGATCAGCACACGCGCGCCCACCTCCAGCGCCTCGACCGTCGCGGCGGCCTGCGAGGAAAACGCATCCGCCGAATCGGTGGTGAATTCCTTGACGTCAACCCCGTCCGCCACCGACTCACTCAGGAACATGCTGATATCGGCGCGCTGTACCGGCCGGCCCGACATGGCGGAAATATACACGGCGTCCGGCACCGTGATCGCCAGTTCACGGCCATCGCCGTGGACATGATTGTAAATGCCCGCCGCCATGGCGCGGATCAGTTCCTTTCGTCCGCTATACTCATCCCCGAGGACGAGAGTAATACCGGCGGGGACCCCCAGGCCGCTCACCGTGCCGGTGTTGGGGGCGTCAATCTCAATGCGGTCCGATTCCGCGACAGTGAAAGGCGTCATCGTCCCGAAATCCGGAAAATCCGTGCCCTTCAAACGCGTCAGGTACGACCCGTCCGCGATAAAGCTCACCAGCCCCTGGGTCGGCAGCAACTGCCGGAGGTGGTCCGCGTCTTCCATCAGGGCCACCGCCTCTTCGACCTCCCGCTCGTCCAGGTTGCAGTAGATCATTGCGGCATTGACCAGCCCGGGCAGGTCTTCGAAAAATATCTCCTGCACCCCATCGCTGACAATGCGCCCGTTACGTTCCGGCAGGGTGATGTAGATCCGCGCCTCGACATATTCTTCGGTCACGGCCAACGCCGAGCGGGGCAGGATTTTCTGGCCCGGTCCGGCAATGGCGACCCGACGCCGCGCCAGGCCCGCGCCATCGTAGTGGGCCAGCATATCCGCATACGCCGCAATCTTGCGCACCAGCAGGTCCTCGAGGGCGGTACGGCGCACCGGCGTGTTGAACAAATGGGGCGGGAAGCCGGCGATAATCTGCGGCACGCGCACGATGAACAGGGTCGGTCCGCTGTCCATCCCTTCCCCCACACTGCCCAATTTCAAGACATAGCGTGAAAAATCGAAATCTCCGATCATCTTGGAATAATCGGAATAGTCCGCTCCGTCAATCGCCATGAGAATGCTGTAAAATTCTTTTTTATCTCTCATGTGTTTTTACCCTTATTTGCATCTGCATTGTTATTCTATCTGGCCAGCATGGACACCTATGCTGTACCTATACCCTATTTTTCAGCGGGTAGCAATACCTGTAATGGTCTTCCTGCGCGATACGCTATGACTTCTCAACGGTCAGCTTAAGCGCTCCGTCTCCCATCTGCACATCCGATGCCTTACTCATTATTTTTTTGATTCGCCGAAGGTTTTCAAAAATGGAGCAGATCCGCCGGGTCATGTGATCCCGCAGGAAAAACGGAATGGGCAAATGCCCCAGCTTCACCTGTTGCACATCAAACGAGACCCCCGGACGTTCTTGCACAGGCGCTCCCGCGAGCGAATACGAAAGGCATAGCGGTCCCCAGTCCGCCCGCAAGACCAGCAAAACACGTTGCGGTGTGATATGGATGTTCACATCGCGAACCATCAGGCGCGTCGGCATCGCCTCAAGTTCCCCTCGACTATGCCGCACCGCTTCCGCCAGATAGGCGTTGATCTCCTGTTCGGTGATCCGTTCGGATACCGCCTCCCCCATACGCAGCGCCAGCTCTACACCATCCAGTTTTTTCTCGAACTCGTCCGCATCGACGAGGGACCCCATATGCCCCAAGGGGGTAACTCGCCAGAGTATAAGCAGTCCGATAACCACAAAAACAAACAAAAGGGCATTGCGGAATGTACGATGACCGGTATTGATCTTGAGGGGGCCTGACGGCACGGTCTTTGCATCGGGCAACCGGGCGCCGCAATGCGCGCAAAACATCCGGATACCCCGGCTCAGTCTGCCGCAACTCGTACATACAACCCCCTTTTTCATGCCTACTTCTCCTTGGTCGCGGTGGTGGTCTTCTCCGCCTTCCCGCTATCTTTTTTCGTTTCCGTTTTCTTGCTGCTCGCAGACTTCTCCCGGTGCTCACCCTGCTTGTAACTTTCACTGCGATAATCGGTTGCATAAAAGCCGCCTCCCTTGAAAAGCAAGCCTGCACCAGTGCCAATCAGCCGTTTGACCTTGCCCTTGCATTCCGGGCAACGCTTGACCGGCTCATCACTCATGTTCTGAAACAACTCAAAATGATGTCCGCATTTCTGACATTCATATTCATATGTCGGCATTATTCATAACCTCCAAAACTACCTGACTATCCGCGGAAAATCCGGATGGGACTCCGCATGCTGATAAACATAAAAGTGGTAGAACATAGCTGTTGACAGGTAATTATGTCAATTCAGCCCTTCATCTTTTTTCCCGGGGAAATTCGGCCATTCCCAGGCCACTTTTTCCTTTATACCTCTATGTGCCATCTATTATGGTTAATAAAAATCGTGATGGTGTACTCTAATGACAGGTAGGAAGGAGTAAAACATATGTCTTCCGTACGAATGATTTTACCGGGCGCCCTGCTTGCCGCGATCCTCATTTTGCCGACCGCCGCCCAAGCCGCCGCGCCACTTCAAATCGAGGACAGCGCAAAGCGCATTCAAATCCGTGGGGACGCGTTTTATGTCGACGGCGTGCGCGCCTTTATTAATGCGTCCTTCTATGAATACCACCCCGCAGGAAAACTGCCCTGGCAGGTCACCCCGCCTTCCCATGTCCTTCGCCGACAGATTCGCGAGCTGAAAGCGGGCGGATTCAACGCGATCCGCTGGTTCAATACAACCCCGAGAGGGCTTCAAATCTGCCGCGAAGAGAACATGCTGATTTTCGTGCAGTTCTGGATCGACCAGGAAGGGGATTTCCATGACGAAACCTTCAAGGCCGACAATATACGGCGCATCC
The DNA here is from genome assembly GCA_009929845.1 of Spartobacteria bacterium. Classification (GTDB taxonomy): domain Bacteria; phylum Verrucomicrobiota; class Kiritimatiellia; order RZYC01; family RZYC01; genus RZZM01. Next base: position 1,776 of record RZZM01000197.1, on the reverse strand, counting down.
GTAACGCCGTCAAAAAATTCAAGGCCTACGACGATGTAATCCTCGGCTACCTGGTGATGAACGAACCCTACATGCACCTGGCGAGTTGCCAGGCCGATGTCGATGCGACCCTTAACCACCTGGTCGCGGTCAGGGACGCCATCAAGGAGGAAGACCCCCAGGCCTATGTGTCCTTCGACAACTGGCCCTCCCTGGCCTTTCTCGACCACAGCTACTGGGATTTCATTGCCTTTAATGTGTATACCTGGGGACAGGTGACCGGTACGCCGCACGGCATGGGCTACCGGCCCTTCATCGAGTGGCTCAAGAAGAAGCACGCCGCAGACAAACCCCTTGTCATCATGGAATACGGGGCCTCAGTCTGCTCCTCCGAACCGGCCTACGGAGGCGGCACGGAAGAGGGACAAATGACCAATTCCATCCTGATGCTTCGGGACATCATCGCCGCGGGCGCCGCGGGCGCGTGTTATACCCATTATGCCGACCAGATTTGGAAGGAAGGCGAACCCGACGTCCAGGACGACCACCCCGAAGAATGGTTCGGAATGCGTACGGTGGACATTAACGGCTCCGCCGAAATGGAGGGGCGCTGGCGCCCCGTCTACTTTGCCCTTAAAAATTTCTTCCGCGCCGTACTCGTCGAGCCCGCCTCCTGCGCAACCGTCCGTGGCACACAACGTATCCTGGTCTCCTCCCCTCACGGCGAAGATATCCGTTACCGCATCGACGACGGACCCTGGCTGCTTATGGACAAGGCGCCCGGCGCGTGGTGGACGGCCATGCTGGAATCCACAACGTTGCAGGACGGACTGCACGCCATCGAAATACAAGCGGATGGCCCCTGGGAAAACAAGGTCATGCTCAAAGAATACGTGGTCGTGGCCAATACCGCGCCCGACCCTTACGCCCTGCAGGTAAAAGTGACCGCCAAAGCCCCGTTCGTGCAGGAGGGCGCCCACGCGGAGGCCACCGTTCAGGTGACGCATATGGACGGACGCCCCGCCGCCGGGCAGCCGGTACACTGGCTGGCCTACGAACACAGCCTCTGGGAGACCTTCCCGCAAATCATCCAGACCGGCGACGACGGCACTGCACACCTCAATGACCAGGCCCCGCACGGCTGCGGCTGGATGACCATCTGCGCCGGCGTCGATGTCGAGGAGGGCCCCTACAAACGATCCTTCGGCGACATGGATGTCGTTGCTGTCGGAATCGCCCCATAACTTTCGCCACCCGAATTCAGCCACGGCATTGGAAATCTGGAACAAACGTTCGGCTCATCCAATGCCGCGCCCTCCGCGGTGAACTATCAGACCCTGCGCCGTTTCGGAATGGTTCCCTGAGCCGCTATTGGGAAACCTTTTGTTGCGCACTCTTAATCGCAGGGCAGGAACAGGGAAGGCGCAACTCGCCGTTTTTTCGTGGGAAAACGGCAAATAGCGCCGAATTTTGGCCTTCATGGCAAAAAAAACAAAAAAATACGCTTTTTGACGCCTTGAAAAGGCAATTTTCGCAAAAAATGGGCGGATTTTCTTGTTTTTCGGTCAAAAAAGGCTGTGCGGGGACCATTTCGGCCTCTTTGGGCTTCGAAAATGCCGTCCATGGCCCTCCGAAAGGCCTCCACGGTCCCAAAATGGCCATTTTAGCCCAAAAACGACAGTTTTCGCATTCGGCAGGCCCCAGGTTCAGGTTTTTTCGAGCTCATTATCTTATTGACCACAGTCGACGATGCAACATAGTCTCTATCGCATGAACCGTGCTGTGATGCCCTTGAAC
>RZZM01000624.1 GCA_009929845.1 Spartobacteria bacterium | reverse complement strand
CTATGTCTTTAAACTGCGCGTTGGTAAGATCGATAGCAGAGCCGCCGGATGGATAAAACTTGTATGTCTTGGTATTGCTGCCATCCAGCAAAGCGCGGGCAACGGCGCCGTTAATCAGACCGCGATCCGTCTCACCTGTGGCAATGAATATGCCGTTTACCGTAATGCCGCCGTTCAGGTGTTTGTGGTAGAGGGATTGGAGATTGTCCTTCATAGATGGCTGCGCGTGAGCCTCTCCCTTTACTTCATGAACGCGCTTCCAGACACCGTTTATTTGTTGCGCTTTGTCGGTAGGCTCGCTCCATTGCCCATCCTGAATTTCAGGTATGATGTCTCCATCAAGCGGCGCGTAGCCGTTAGCGGCCAGCCAGTCAGCAGGAATTTCCTTTGGCAGAGAAATTGACGAATGCTCCAGCTTAAGCGTCCTTCTGTCAATTATCTGGCCTGTTTGAATTTTCACGTACATCTAAATCCCCTTAAATTGGATATCTGATAATCACGATTCCGGAACCTCCGGAACCGCCTTTTCTTGTATTTGAGTCCGCCGATGTAGTTGAGGTGCTTCCGCCACCACCGCCGCCAGTGTTTGCCGTACCGCTTACCCCTGTCCCATTGCTTGGACCTGCGCCAGAACCGCCGCCGCCAAGACCGCCGGAACCGGGAGAGCCAGAGAGGTATATTGCACCACCACCGCCGCCGCCGTAATATACAGATGATCCGGAAATACTTGACGCGACCCCCGCCCCGCCGTTGCCGCCATTGCCAGACGAGTTTCCCGCCCCACCGGCGCCGCCGTTTCCTCCACCACCACCAGAAGCATAACGCGAGGTAGTAGCGCCCCCCGCGCCCCCTGACCTTCCACCATCATTTGATGCGGCCCCGCTGTCACCTGCGCCAGCCCCCCCGCCATTTCCGCCCGTTGAAGGCTCGCCGGTATAGCTACCTCCCCCGCCGCCGCCCTTGGCCGTTATACCAAGCGCGGAGGAGCTGCCGCCCGCTCCACCTGCATTAGCGCCCGGAGAACCCCCGGAACCACCAGCCCCCACCGTCACCGTGTAGGACTGTGCCGTGACGGATGTAGTTCCTGATTTGGCCCGTCCACCACCACCGCCGCCGCCGCAAGCATAGCTGCTTGGTCCTTTCGGAGCACCGCCGCCGCCGCCGCCGCCGACAACAAGATATTCAATGTCGTCGCGGCTTCCTCTGACGACCTCGAACGTGCCGCTCGACGTAAATGTGTGGATTCGATACCCGCCTGATTCCGTGATCGTGCCGCCTATGGCCTCAAAACCACCGGCAGCAGCCGCAAGTAGCCATTTCTTTTTGTTATTGGACATCGAGGATCGCCGCTCCTGTCCAGTTAGTGCCGCCGTCGATGGTCTTGAAGATCAACTCATCGACACCTGCCGCTGTAAGATCAGGAGCCGTACCGCCAGCCCAATCGACCGAAGCAGGCCAGTTGACCGTTTGCGAGCCGCCATTGGTCAGGCGGAGTGTGAAAATATCCTCATTTCCGATAGCTTTCGGGTTTGAAAAAGTAAAGGTCGTTGTGGATGTATCGACCGTGCCGGAAAACGAACGAACGCCTGTAGAAAGGTCAATATCCTGAGTGCCGCCGCCGATAGAGCCGATAGCCGTAACAGGGGCCAGAGCCGCGATAGCCCCCGCAGTCGTGCGCTTTACGTTGTCGCTATCGTCAGCATCCGCGAACAGGATTTTATCGGCTGATGCAACCGTCCCGGCTGTGGCTCCGGCGATGTCGAGCGTCATAACCGTTCCAGTTCCGCTTACAACAATATCGCCGTAATCCCCGTCAGATAATGGGCCGCCAGAGGCACCCGTT
>RZZM01000623.1 GCA_009929845.1 Spartobacteria bacterium | reverse complement strand
CCCCGTCCGCCGTTCCCGGCCAACAAAGGGCTCTGGGACCTGCCCACGTTGCTGAACAATGTCGAGACCTTTGCCAATGTGCCCGCGATTGTCATGAAAGGCGCCCACTGGTATGCCTCGCTGGGTACGGAGAAGAGCAAAGGGACCAAGGTATTCGCCCTGGCGGGCGCGATCAACAACACCGGGCTGGTGGAGGTGCCGATCGGTATCCAGCTTGGCGAACTCATCTATGATGTGGGTGGTGGTCTGCCCGGCGGCAAGCCCTATAAGGCGGCCCAGATCGGCGGCCCGTCCGGCGGCTGTATCCCGCGCAACCACCTGAATGTTTCGCTGGATTATGAATCCCTTAACGAACTGGGCGCTATCATGGGCTCGGGCGGGCTCATCGTCATGGATGAAGACACCTGTATGGTGGATGTGGCCCGCTACTTCCTCGAATTTGTACAGGAGGAGTCCTGCGGGAAATGCGTGCCGTGCCGCGTCGGCACCAAACGCATGCTTGAGATCCTCGATCGGATATGCAACGGCGAAGGCGAAGAGGGCGACATCGAAAAACTGGTCGAGCTGGGTTCTGAAATCAAGGAAACCGCCCTGTGCGGGCTGGGTAAAACCGCCGCCAATCCGGTCTTGTCAACCATTCGCCATTTCCGGGATGAATATGTGGCGCATATCCGCGACAAGAAATGCCCGGCCGGTGTGTGCCCCAACCTGGTGCGCGCCCCCTGCCAGAGCGCATGTCCCGCCGGTGTCGATGTGCCCGGTTTTGTCTCCCTGGTCGGCGAGCGCCGTTTCGCGGAGGCCCTTCGCCTGCATCGCGAACGCAACCCGTTCGCGGCGGCCTGCGCGCGCGTCTGCTTCCATACCTGCGAAGACCACTGCCGTCGGTCCTCGCTGGACGCGCCGGTGTCCATTCGCGGCGTAAAGCGGTTCATGGTCGACCAGGAGGTCACCGTACAGGTTCCGGAGGTGCGCGAGAACGAAGAAAACGCCAAACGCAAGGTGGCGATTATCGGGGCTGGCCCGGCCGGTTTGTCCTGCGCCTACTTCCTGGCCCGGTTGGGGTACCGTCCGGTTGTCTTTGAATCCGAACTGCGGCCGGGCGGCATGATGGTCCAGGCCATTCCGGCCTACCGCCTGCCCCGTGAAATCCTGGCGCGCGAAATCCGCATGATGGAACGTATCGGCGCCATAATTGAAACCGGCAAGGCGCTGGGCAAGGATTTCTCGCTCAGCGACCTGCGCGATGAGGGCTACGAGGCGGTCTTCCTCGGGGTGGGTGCGCCGGACTCCATGCGGCTGGGTATCCCCGGCGAGGATTCGCAGGGCGTAACCGAAGCCCTGGCCTTTTTGCGTCACTACAACATCCGCGGCTCGGTGCCGGTCGGCAAAAAAGTGGTGGTCTGCGGCGGCGGTAATGCCGCCATCGACGCCGCGCGCACGGCCCTGCGTCTCGATGCGGAAAGTGTCACTGTCATCTATCGGCGCACGCGTGAAGAAATGCCGGCGTATGCGGAAGAAATTGAAGAGGCGGAAAACGAAGGCGTTAAGCTTGAAATGCTCACCTCGCCCATTGAGGTGATCAGCCAGGAGGGCCATGTGATCGGCGTGAAATGCCGACGCATGAAACTGGGTGAGTTCGACCGGTCCGGGCGTCGGCGTCCAGAGGCGGACGAAGGGGATGAATTCATCATTCCCGCCGACCAGGTGATCGCCGCCATCGGGCAGACGCTGGATACCACCGGCCTGATGCCGGATGTCAGCGTCGAGCACAACCGCAAGGGATATGTCAAGGTCAATCCGGTTACCGGACAGACCAGTGTCGATTGGCTGTTTGCGGGTGGTGACGATGT
>RZZM01000622.1 GCA_009929845.1 Spartobacteria bacterium | reverse complement strand
CTGGCGCTGTCATCCCAGTTATACGTCGGGTTTTGCAGCAGGTCCTCCCAGGAATTGGCGATGCGGATTTCATCGTAATACATATTGCCCGGGTCCGCGCCGCCGCCGCCCCAGCCACCGCAGACGACCGCAATGCGCCCGATATTCGTCACCCATCCGTAACTGTTGGTGATCCACGTCTGCCAGGTGGCCGGTTCGGTCAGCGGAATCGTATCCGTTTTATAGTAGCCCAGCATCGACCAGTTGCGATCCGAAAAATCATACCGCACAATGATCGTATGGTCATCCCCGCTGGTCGCCGAATAGGCGCTGTTGGAGGCCTGGCCCGGCGTGTATTGCGGCTCAATACCGATGGCCGTCCCGCCCCCGAGCACCCCGACGAACGCCAGGGTCTTATCCGATCCGCCTGCCACCTCTTTAAGATCAATACCGCAATAGCGCCCGGCCCCCGCGTCGGGACGAATAACATAAGCCACGTAAAACCGACCCGTCGTATAGTAGGTGTCGAAATCCCGGTACACCCCGACAGCATCCTGATAGTTGGCGTCGCAACGCAATTTGTTCCCGTAGTTGGTGGGATAATTTGCCGGGATACTCAGACTGCCCGCGTCACTCTGCGCCGCCCCGTTGCCGAAAAAGTTCCATGGGCCGTACCAGTTGGTTCCCTTGTTCCAGGACGCGGCGATGTTCTTCGGGGCAAAGTAGGCGAACGAATCGACATGCTCGCCGGGATAAAACGCCGGGGTCACATTATACATCTGGCGGGCGCTGTACACCACACCGGTGTGCAGCGAATAATAGCTGTAGTTTTCCGTGTAAAAAGAATAGTAATAATTCGAGGCTGGATTCGCGGCCAGTTCCCGGTCAAACGTTGAAGACCCCGTACCCGTGGCGTACACCACCCGGTTGCGGTCATCGCTCCCATAGGTCTGTTCGTTGGTATAGGACGTTCCATTGACCGGCGGGTCCGGCCAGTCCCCCAGGCGGCGCACCACCATCACCTGGAACGGCCCTGGGCGGCTCCAGTTGAGCGACAACGACTCCGGCCCCACCCCGTTGGTCACCCAGCAATCCGTCGACCACGGCAGGTTGGTCACCATTACATACGAATACGCCGTTGATCCGGGGTTGTCCGACCAGTCGAGGCTCGCATAGGTCGTCCCCCACCAGCCTCCGACATACCGATACAGATAATACCAATTACCGGTGGTGGTCATCTGAATGACGCCATCACTGGTGTATTTCCACCAGTTGTTGGCGCCATCCAGGTTATCCCAAGTCGCCACATACCAGGTATAGCCGGCCGCCGCGTCATTGTCGTTGGGCCCAAAGCCCAGCTCCACCGTTGAAGCGGAGGTGTCCTGGCTGATCGCGCTCCAGATATCTTCATTCATGTAACTGCCCAGGGGATACGTCTGCAACGGCGTCCCGCGCGTGCCCAACACCGTCCACGGATCCGCCTGCGCCGCGCACGCGAACGCCAGCAGCAAAATAGGGGTCAGTCCCAGTATTTCAGTATAGTTTCCAATCCCGCTGAAGACGGGACAGGTGATTGGAAACTTTTTATGTGATTTTTCCAATGATTGGAAACTTTTTATGTGATTTTTCCAATGATTGGAAACTTTTCGGCAAATTTTTCCAATGATTGGAAAAATCGCGAATTTTTTTTCCAATGGTTGGAAACTTTTGTATCCCGGCGAAAGAGGGAGTTCCGGGCTCCGGTTTTTCATTTGCGCTGTTTTTTTCATCTGTGGCCCCGTTATGGCGTTAAAAATCATTTATGCATCACCCTGAAATAGCCTTTCCCGAGCAGCAATCCATCGGGGATCACGGCGGTCGCGTTGCTGTCGACG
>RZZM01000621.1 GCA_009929845.1 Spartobacteria bacterium | reverse complement strand
TACCTGGATCACACGGACGCACCGGCGGGGGTGACCCCGTGCGGACCCTTCGCCCTGGCGCCCGGTACACATGTGGTCATTATTCGCAAAGATGAATGCCTGGTTCCCTGGCCGATTGAAGTGGAGATTGAAGCGGGCGTTACGCGCACGGTTGATATCCCCCTGACGAAGAAATACATCTTCAGGGATGACTTCGGGGGCGGGTTCGGCGCCTGGGAGTTGTTTGGGTCGCCGCAAAGCCGGCTTGTGGACGCCCATGGCCGCCAGGGGGTGTTTGACAACAACGGGGACGCGGTCTGCGACAGCGGGATAATCACCAGGAACACGTTGGATATCCGCCAGGGATGTGTGATCACCGCGGATGTATATCTCGAAGTCATCGATCCGCGGCAGTGCTGGGTGCATGGGGCCATTGCCTTGTCCTCGGGACAGGAATCCACAGGTTTCTGCGATACCTACGAAAACATCGGGCTGATTGAATTTGCCATGATCGGGGAGGCCTGCACCGAGATACCCGCGGAATTACGCGGGCACAGTTACATTTGGGGGCCGGGCATGGAAATGACACGGTTCGACGCTGACCCGTTTGTCAATGGATGGCACACTTTGCGTGTCGAGATTGATAGCGGGGGGGCGGTTGCGCTGTACATCGACGAACAGTACATCGGTGAAGCGCCCTACCGGATTGACGCGGATTTGCGCGCCGGCGCGCGACTGGTGCTCGGACGCCGGTCCTCGGGCGCGGGCGGAAAGTTTTACATGAACGACATTGTGGTCAAACCGGATATCGCCGGTGACATCATTCATGTTCGGTCGGAACCGGACGCCGCGACGATTTACCTGGACTACCTGCCCGTACATGAGATGACTGATGCCGTGCTGGACGGGTTTGATCCATTGTCTTTCCACGGTGATGGGTGGCAGGGCGTTTCCCACCGGGTCATCCTGAGCAAACTGGGCTATGTGCATACCGCGCCACGCGCGGCCCCGCCGGACGTGAGTGTCGCGCTGGTGCCCGCGGTGGGACATTTGGCCGCGAGCCTGGTATTTCGGCGTGTCATGGACGACCAGCGTGACCTGGACGGCGACGCCGTCATAGACGTAAGTTGCTATGATCCGGGCGCGGGGATGTGGTACATGCGCAAAAGCCGCGGCGGCTATGCCGACCGGCAGTTTGGGTTTGGGGGCACGATTCCCGTGGCGGGGGACTTTGACGGGGACGGGATTCAGGATATCACGGTATACTGGCCGGAAGGCGGGTGCTGGTATATCCTGCGCAGCAGCGACGACACGGTACAGACGCTAAATTGGGGATGGAGCGACGTGTGGCCGACGCCGGGGGATTATGACGGGGACGGGAAAACTGATATTGCAGTCTATTGGCCCGAGGCCGGCGCCTGGTATATACGGCTCAGTGAAAGCGGCGCCACGCGCGTGGCGCAATGGGGCTGGGACGAGGTTATGCCGGTGCCGGCGGATTATGACGGGGATGGCTACAGCGATGTTGCGGTCTACTGGCCGGAAGGCGGAATGTGGTACATCCTCCAAAGCGCTTTGCAGGAAGCCTCTGCCGTGTGCTGGGGGTGGGCGGATGCCCAGCCTGTGCCGGCGGATTTTGACGGGGACGGCCGTGCGGATATTGCGGTGTTCTGGCCGCGGGGGGGCAATTGGTTTATCCTGCAAAGTGACGACGGCTGTTTGCGTGTGGAAAACTGGGGCTGGAATGAGTCCCTGCCGGTTTCAGGGGACTATGATGGAGACGGAAAGGCGGATATTACGGTGTATTGGCCTGGTGGCGCGTACTGGTATCTGTTCAAGAGCCGTGATGGGGTGGAAGCCATTTCGCTCGGTGAG